>NZ_SJOR01000022.1:0-34552 GCF_012027715.1 Massilimicrobiota sp. SW1139
GCTCGATAACGTTGATATTATAGCAAAATCATTTTTAAAATGTAAAAGTTTGTTTAAACAAATCTCTATATATTCATTATTTAACAACTTTTGTCCAATGATATTTATCTTCAAGACGACCCCATTGAATACCTGTTAGAGTGTCATAAAGTTTTTGTGTGAGAGGACCTGTTTTAAAGTCATGAATCGTTATTTTTTCACCTTTATAACAAAGTTCACCAATTGGAGAAATAACAGCTGCTGTACCCGTTCCCCATGCTTCTTTTAATTGACCAGTACGACCCGCTTCCATGAGCTCATCAATACTTAAATCACGTTCTTCTACTTTATATCCCATATCTTTTAAGATATGTATAATAGAATCTCTTGTCACACCAGGTAAGACAGAACCTTCAAGCGCCGCTGTCACAACGGTATCACCAATAAGGAACATGACATTCATAGTTCCAACTTCTTCAACATATTTTCTATGAACACCATCTAACCAAAGAACCTGTGTATATCCGTTTTGTTCAGCTTTGACTTGTGCAGCAATGCTGGCAGCATAATTTCCACCACATTTTGTAAAACCGGTACCACCTTTGACCGCTCTGACAAATTCATCTTCAACCCAAATTTTCACTGGGTTTACACCTTCAGGATAATAAGCACCTACTGGTGAAAGAATGATGATGAAACGATAACTGTCAGCAGGATGTACCCCAACGCCTGGTTGAGAAGCATACATAAATGGACGAATATATAAAGATGTATCTGGTGCTGTTGGAATCCAATCTTGTTCAAATTTAACAATGGCTTCAACCGCTTCTACAAACATATCTTCAGGAAGTTCAGCCATACATAGACGTTTGTTAGAATTAATCATACGTTTTCCATTCATTTCTGGTCTGAAAAGTAAAATATCGCCATTTGGATTACGGTAAGCTTTTAATCCTTCAAATGTTTCTTGAGCATAGTGTAAAACCATTGTGGCTGGATCCATTGGAATGGGTCCATAAGGGACAATGCGTGCATCATGCCAACCTTGATCTTTATCCCAATCCATAATGAACATATGATCAGTAAAATATTTTCCAAAACCTAACTGATCTTGATTAGGTTTTTCTTTTAAAGTTTGTGCTTTTTCAATTCTTATTTCCATAAAAATCCCCCTTTTTGATTAAAGAAATTATACTCTTTTTTAAAGTTGTATACAATGTTTTTTTGAAATGAAATAATGAAAAAACGTTATATTTTCTATAATTCATAAATTTGTTTATAAAAAATTGTTATATTGGTATAAAATAGTAATGAACAACTTTAGTGAAAAGGGCATTGAGTTGCAAGAAATAGAAAAATCATATATAATATTTCATATATAATATTTTTGTTAACATTTTGAAAGGGGAGTGTATTTGTGGAGTATATAACACTGATTGGAATCGTTATCATCGTTGTAGGATTTGCCTTAAAATTAGATGTTTTAGCGACTGTTATTATTTCAGGAATTGTGACTGGTTTAGTCTCTGGAATGAGTTTTATTGAAATATTAGAAATCTTAGGAAGTTCTTTTGTTTCTAATCGTTTAATGTCAATTTTCTTAATTATTTTCCCAGTTATTGCGATTATCGAAAGATATGGTTTAAAAGAAAGAGCCGCATATTTAATTGGTAAAATAAAAAATGCATCAGCTGGAAAAGTTTTAGCTATTTACTCTGTTATTCGTACTATTGCTTCTGCATTAAATATTAGAATCGGTGGGGTTGTACAGTTTGTAAGACCATTAATTTATCCAATGGCTCAAGCAGCAGGTGAAAAAGTTAAAGGTGGAGAGTTAGATGAAAAAGAAGAAGAATCATTAAAAGGATTATCTTCTGCAGTAGAAAACTATGGAAACTTCTTTGCACAAAACTGTTTCCCAGCTGCCAGTGGTGTTGTTTTAATGTATGGAACAATGGCTGAAGCAGGATTTACAGAAGTGACTCTTGCATCCATTGCAACGGCTTCTATATATATTGCAGTTATTTCTGTAGCATTAACATTTATTCAAGTCTTTTTATATGACAGAAAAATCAAGAAGGGAGGAAATAAATAATGTTAGACTTTTTAACAATTTATCTTCCTGAGTTCTTCTATGTTTTATGTGCATTTGTAAGTTTTGATACTGCTTATCGTGCAACACGTAATAAAGAAGCAAAAGTAGGAACAACATTATTCTGGGCTTTATTAGGTGTCATTTTTATGTTAGGGAAATTGCTTCCTAATGTTTTGATTGGTGCAATGCTTGTTGTTATGGGATGCTTAACAGCAACAAATCAGGTGAAAATGGGTGAATTTACAGAATCTACTCATGAATTCCGTCAACAAGCGAGTGAAAAATTAGGGAATAAAATCTTTATTCCTGCTGTTTCTATTGGGGTTATGGCTTTAATTTTATCTTTAATTCAATATAATGCTGAAACAGCACAGACATTTTTCTTGAAATTAAGTAATTTCTTTACTTTACAATTATTTTCATTTGGTAGCAGTGCAGGAAATCCAACTGCATTAGATGGTGCCGTTATGACAGGAATTGCATGTCTTGTAGCACTTGTTTTAGCGATGATCATTTGTAAACCAAAATTATCTGAAACACGTAGTGATACATCACGTTTATTAATGCAAGTAGGAGCTTCTTGTTTATTACCACAGTTATTAGGAGCTTTAGGAAGTGTTTTCAATGAAGCGGGTGTTGGAGATGTTATTTCAAACATTATTTCAAGTGTTATCCCATCTGGTAATATTGTGATTGGTGTTATTGTTTATGTTTTAGGTATGGTTATCTTTACAATGATTATGGGTAATGCTTTTGCGGCATTTACCGTTATTACCATTGGTATTGGGATTCCATTTGTTATTAATCAAGGTGGAGATCCATCAATTGTAGCTGCTTTAGGTATGACAGCTGGATATTGTGGTACACTATTAACGCCAATGGCAGCAAACTTCAATATTGTTCCTTGTGCTGTTTTAGAAACAAAAGATCAAAAATGGACTGTCATTAAATCACAGCTTCCAATGGCTTTGATTATGATTGTTATTCATATTGTATTAATGCTTGTCTTAGCATTTTAGGAGGTTATAAAAGATGAAAATTTTAGTGACTGGTTTTGACCCATTTGGTGGAGATAAAATTAATCCCGCGATTGAATCTGTAAAATTATTGCCTGATGAAATTGCAGGAGCTCAGATTATAAAATTAGAAATTCCAACCATTTGTCATCAATCTTTAAAGGTCATTGATGAAGCAATTGCTAAATATGATCCAGATGTTGTTTTATCTATTGGTCAGGCTGGAGGACGTACAGCTATCACTGTTGAAAGAATTGGAATTAATATTGATGATTGCCGTATTCCTGATAATGCTGGGCAACAAATTATTGATGAACCTGTTTTTGAAGATGGACCTGCAGCTTATTTTTCTAATTTGCCAATAAAGGCCATGGTTGCACGAATTTGTGAAAAGAATATACCAGCTGCAGTATCTAATACGGCAGGGACATTTGTATGTAATCATGTGTTATATGGAGTGAGATACATAATTGAAACGAAATATCCAGGGAAAAGAAGTGGATTTATACATATTCCATTTTTACCAGAACAAGTTATTGAAAGAGCAAACACTGCAAGCATGAGTTTATCAACTATAGTAGAAGGTTTATGCGCAGCTATTGAAGCTATTGTAGATACTAAAGAAGATTTAAAAGTAACAGGTGGAGCGACACATTAATGGCAAAAGTATTTGTATATGGAACTTTAAGACAAGGAATGTATAATTATGCCATTTATTTAAAAGATCAAGCAACATATTGTGGTCATGGTTATATAAAAGGAAGTTTAATGACAATTATTGGTAAAATTTATCCTGCTTATTTATGTGAAGGTCAGGATATGATTTTTGGTGAAGTTTATGATGTTGATGATCAGACTTTAGCTCATCTTGATGAGTTAGAAAGTTATTTTGGTGAAGATTGCCAGAATAATGAATATAATAAAATTTATATGGATATTTTAGATAATGATGGAAAAGTTAAAGATCAAGCATATGTTTATGAGTTTAATATGGATAATCCTATGAATGTCAATCTCTTAGGTAAAGATATCCTAGAACATGATTATGTTCAATATATGCAAAAGAAAAAATTAAATTCACAAAATTTATTTGATGATGAAGATATGTTTTATTAAAGAGTGTTTATATTGAAACAAGTCTATTATAAATGTAAAAAACCACGTCTTTTGAATGAACTCTAAAAGTTCAATTCATGGCGTGGTTTTTACTATTCAATTATTTCTATTTGTAAAGACTTCATAACGTCAATACTTTTTTGATGAGTGATTTGATCACTGCTGGCACAACCTTTTAAATCTACACGTACGGGAGTGTCAGGTAAAGCTGATTTGACCATGATTGCATTCGATAAAACACAAATATGTGAAACAAGTCCAACTAAAGTAACACTTTCGTATTCTTTATTTTTTAAATCATTAGCCATTTCTAAAGATGGAAATGTTTCTTTCTTATAGCAGGTACAATCACTTAATAATTCTTTCACTTTTCCATATAACTGCCATCCTGGTGTATTTTCTATACAATGGGCAATAGGAAGATGCAATCCTTCATAAGTCTGTAGATAATTTGTTTGATGTGTATCCATTGTATAGATAATATCATCTTGATTTCGTTGGAATGTCTGAATTAAATGGACAATATGATTTTCTAGTTGAGGAGCTTCATCAAATCCTAAACTACCAGTCACAAAGTCATTTTGAAAATCAACAACAATTAATAATTTTTTCATGTTTTCACCTCAATATTATTTTACTGCTTGTTTGAAACATGTCAATGATATTGAAAAAGATAATATTTTCATTGTTTAAAAAATGCGTTATAATGGGTAGGTAGATGAGGTGAGGGTATGACATTAGATCAGATGAGTCCTCAAACATTGGTACAGATTGTATCTGTTAATGGTAAAGGACTTTTGAGAAGACGCTTATTAGAAATGGGTTTAACACCCCATACATTAGTGAAAATCAGGAAAGTGGCACCTATGGGGGATCCAATAGAAGTTTATTTAAGAAGCTATGTTTTGACTTTGAGGAAAGAGGATGCTGCCTTGATTGAAGTGAGGGTGGTTGATGATGAGTAAAAAAATTGCTTTAATTGGTAATCAAAATTGTGGGAAGACAACATTATTTAATGCTTTGACTGGTTCTTCTCAGCATGTTGGGAATTTTCCTGGCGTTACTGTTGAACAAAAAACAGGATTCATAAAAAAACATAAAGATGAATTAGAATTAATAGATTTACCTGGTATTTATTCATTATCACCTTATACAGCTGAAGAAATCGTTTCAATTCGTTATTTATTGGAAGAAAAACCATGTTTAATTATTAATATTATTGATGCAACGAATATGGAACGAAATCTTTATTTAACAACTCAATTATTAGAATTAAATATTCCTATGATTTTGGTTTTAAATATGATGGATGAAGTGATTACGAGTGGTAATAGCATTGATATTGATGGCTTAAAGGATCGTTTAGAAATGGATATTGTTCCTATTTCAGCAAGTAAAAATGAAGGTATTGAAGATGTTATAACGGCTATTGAAAATAATTTAGATAAGCCATCACAACATATTGATATTTGTCATGGTGTTGTGCATAAAGCTATTCATTCTATATCACATATCGTTGAACAGAGTGCACAATCTTTACAGTTGCCTTTACGTTATTGTGTGACAAAGATTATCGAAGGTGATGATGAGATGTTTGATCAATTGCATATTGATCAGGGAGATCGTCATATTATTGAGCATATTTTACAGAAGATGGAAGAAGAAGCAGGAACAGACCGTGAGGCAGCACTTGTTGATATGCGTTATTCTTTTATTGAAGATGTATGTAAGCAAACTGTTTTTATAGAAAGTGAAACAAAAGAACAAATTCGTTCTGAGAAAATTGATCGTTTATTGACACATAAATATTTAGGAATTCCTATTTTTATTCTTATTATGTTGTTGATCTTTTATTTGACATTTTCACTTATTGGAGCACCATTACAAGATTTAATGGATTCTATTATTAGAGAATTTTCAAATATGATCATTCGCCTTCTAGAACAATATGATGTTGCTTTTTGGTTACGTTCTTTAGTTGGAGATGGTATTTTGGCAGGTGTTGGAAGCGTATTATCATTTCTACCAGTGATTGTGATTTTGTTTTTCTTTTTATCAATGCTGGAAGATAGCGGTTATATGGCACGTGTTGCATTTGTCATGGATAAGGCGTTGAGAAAAATAGGATTATCAGGACGTTCTTTTGTACCTATGTTAATTGGTTTTGGATGCAGTGTTCCAGCTATTATGGCAACACGTACCTTATCCAGTGATCGAGATCGTAAGATGACAATTATTTTAACGCCATTTATGTCTTGTAGTGCGAAACTGCCTATTTATGGAATGATTATTGCGGCTTTCTTTCCTCATAAAGCAGCAATAGTCATGATAAGCATTTACTGTATTGGAATTTTAGTCGCTATTATTTCTGCTTTATTATTGAAAAATACGATATTTATTGGTGAACCTGTTCCATTTGTTTTGGAACTTCCAGCTTATCGTATTCCAACTTTAAAAAATGTTTATTTAAATGTTTTAGATAAAGCAAAGGATTTTGTCCATAAAGCCTTTACTATCATTTTTATGGCTTCTATTGTGATATGGTTTTTACAAAGTTTTAGTTTTACTTTTGATTTTGTCACAGACAGCTCGCAAAGTATTTTAGCTGCAATCGGTTCATTTGTATCACCTATTTTTGCACCACTTGGTTTTAATGATTGGCGTGCTTCAACAGCTTTAATGACAGGTATTACTGCAAAAGAGTCAGTTGTTTCTACTTTAACTGTTTTAACACAATCTTCTTCAACAGCAGCTTTAAATCAAGCATTAATTGGCATTTTTACACCATTAAGTTCTTTTACATTTTTAGTTTTTACCGTTTTATATATGCCTTGTGTTGCTGCTTTTGCTGCAACAAAACGTGAATTACGTTCATGGCCTCAGGCAATTTTAACAGTCATGTTTCAAACCGGAATGGCATATCTGGTTGCGTTTGTTATCTATCAGTTAGGACAATTGCTATTATAGGAGGATAAAAAATGGAAGAAAATTATCAAACATTATTACGTATGAAAGAAAATCAGTTAATAAAGGCTTTTGAAAAAAATCAGATGTCATGTATGATTGTGAAGGATGAAAATGAATTAAAACAATATTTAAGAACTGTTTTAAAGGATCAAAAGAAAGTTGCTGTAGGAGGAAGTGTCACATTATCACAATTAGGAATCATTGATTTGATAAGGAAAAGTGATGTACAGTTTATAGATCGTTATGAAATGGGATTATCTCAAGAACAAGTGAAAGAACGTTTAAGAGAAGGCTTGTTGGCAGATATATTTATTACAGGAACTAATGCTTTGACAATGGATGGATGTTTATATAATATAGATGGTACAGGGAATCGTGTAGCAGCAATGATTTTTGGTCCTAAAGATGTTTATGTTATTGCTGGAATAAATAAAATCTGTGCGAATGAACAGGAAGCGATTGAACATATACGTCAATATAGTGCACCAGCTAATGCTTTACGATTGCATAAGCATACACCTTGTACAAAGTTAGGACAATGTCAGGATTGTTTAAGTGACGAACGTATTTGCAGCAGTTACGTTAAACTTGCTTATCAGGGACAAAAAAATCGTATTCATGTCATTATTATTGAGGAAAATATAGGTTATTAGGTGAAAAGTTATGAAGAAAACAGGTATATTATTTCCTATTTCAGCATTGCCTAGTGCATATGGAGTAGGAGATTTTGGTCAAAATGCATATCAATTTATTGATAAAATAGCCGCAGCACATCTTGAAATTTGGCAGATACTGCCATTAAATCCATTAGGATATGGTCATTCTCCCTATCAGCCTTTATCAAGTCATGCTGGTGATGAAATTTATTTAGATATCGAAGCTTTTATTGAAGCAGGGTTATTATATCCTGATGAAGTTCACATTGATAATCAACAGAGTTTATATGTAGATTATGCAAAGGTAAGAAAACAAAAACAAGCATATTATCGTTTGGCATTTTCACGTTTTCACGGTGATCAGCAATATCAGGAATTTGTTGAAAAAAATAAGTCATGGCTTTATTCTTATGCTATTTTTAGAGTTTTTAAATCTTATCATCATGAATGTTCATGGGTTGAATGGCCAGAAGAATATAAAAATTATCAACATGATCAATCTTTTTCATTATTGCCGTTTACTAAAGATATTGATTATCAAATTTTCTTACAGTATTTCTTTTTCTTACAGTGGCAACAACTCAGAGATTATGCGCACCAAAAAAATATTGAAATTATTGGAGATATGCCTATTTATGTAGGATTAGATTCGGCAGATGTCTGGCAAAATAGAGAATGCTTTTTACTAGAAGAAGATGGGACACCTTCATTTGTAGCAGGTGTACCTCCTGATTATTTTAGTAAATTTGGACAACGTTGGGGAAATCCTATTTATAATTGGGAATATTTGAAGCAACACCATTATGCCTTTTGGGTTGAACGTATGAAAGCGAGTCAACAAATGTATGATCGTGTCAGAATTGATCATTTCAGGGGATTTGATACGTATTGGAAAATTCCAGCGAGTGAACCGACTGCTGTTATCGGGGAGTGGGTTGAAGGACCAAGTTATGATTTATTTGATACTCTGTATTCATCAATTAATCATTTATCTATTTTAGCTGAAGATTTGGGTGATTTAAGAGATGAAGTTTATCAGTTGAGAGATCATTATTATTTAAAAGGTATGTATGTTTTTCAGTTCCATTATGCCTATGATTTTGATTTTTCAAAAGTTGTTGTTTATAGTGGAACACATGATAATGATACTTTAGTTGGATGGCTCAATACTTTAGATGAAGATGAATATAAAAAATTAGAAGAACTATTACAAGATTATTCACAACAACATATGTATCAGAAAATCTTAAATTATTGTTTAGATTTAGATGCCAAAGAAGTTATTATTCCATTTTGGGATTTGATGGGCAAAGATACATCTTGTCGCTTTAATGTACCAGGGAAAATTGGTTCTCCTAACTGGGAATATCATTTAACAGATTTTCAGGAATTTGATGTCTATTTAGAACAGTTCTCTCATATGATAAAAGAGAGCAAAAGGGGAGATTAATCTTGAAAAAAGCAATTGTTTTCGCTGGAGGAGGAGCCAAGGGTGCTTATGAAGCTGGGTTTATAAAAGCTATTCATGAAGCGCAAATGGATTATCAGATAGTAACGGGAACATCTATAGGAGCTTTAAATGCTTGTTTGTTAGCGCAAAAAGAAATAGATGTTCTTTTGCATTTATGGGAAAATATTGAAGAAAAAGATGTTTTTGAAGGGGGCTTACCAGATTTGAGTTTTGATTTTGATCATATGCTTGATCAATCACATCTGGTTATTTCATTTTTTAAGAATTATATGAAAGAAAAAGGTGCTGATATTACACCTTTAAAACATTTGATACGCCAGTTATTAAATGAAGATAAACTTCTTCAATCATCAATTGATTTTGGATTATGTACAGTACAATTTCCATCACTCAAACCCTTGTATATAACAAAAGAAGAAATGCCACGTCAACATATTTATGATTATTTATTAGCCAGTGCCTCTTGTTTTCCATTGTTTCCTATTCATCGCTTTCAAGATCAGGCGTATATTGATGGAGGATATTATGATAATGTTCCCATTGATTTAGCTTTAGCTATGGGAGCAGATGAAGTATTAGTCATTGATATGAGTTATCCTGTTAAGCATTCCCATTATTTGCATCGTCCTCATATTCATTATACGTATCCAACTGTTGAACTCAGTGGATTTATGGATTTTTCTAAAGAATCTATTCAACGTTCACTACGTTTAGGATATCAGCAGGGTCAAAAAGCAATGAACAAGTATGTTGGTCATAAATATACATTTTTACCATTTCAAACTGTCTTATTTGAAAAAACTTATCAAAATATTTTATCTGTAGAAAGATATATACGTCAATATACAAAAAGTAGTAGTCAAGATCATCTTTATCAGCAGTTTCTAGAGGCACATTTTCAAGAGCCTTTACAAAAAGAAGATTATTTATATATTTTACTCGATTGGATCTGTGAAATTTTAGGACGTGATGAGAGTTATGTTTATCAGTTTGACATATTCGTTCATGATTTACTCCAAGATTTTCAAGAATATCTGCAAAAAGATTTTTCTGTTTTATTAAATGGTGATTTGCACATTCTTAAACATATGAATAATAAAGGAATTGTAGGCATCATTCTACATTTTCTGCTTTATCCTGAACATGATAAAATTGGAAATGAAAGATTGATGACATTATTTGATAAACAATATGTTATAGCTCAATTGATTAAAATGATATATATAGAAGAAAAACAAGGTTCATTATAAACCTTGTTTTTCATATAAATTCTTTTTTGTTTTATCATAAATGATTTTAAGACCTTTAAATGTAAGATCAGCATCATAAATATCAATGAAATCTGTTTCTTTAGCAATCATTCTTCCTAAACCACCAGTTGAAATGACTTTCATATCTTGTTGATATTCTTTTTTGATTTGTTTAATCAAATATTCCGTTTGTCCAATATATCCAAAGAAGACACCAGCCTGCATACTTTTGATAGTATTTTTAGCAATCACTCGTTCTGGTTTTTGAATTTCAATTTCAGGAAGTTTAGCTGCCTGAGAAGACAATGCAGTCGCACAAATACCTATTCCTGGAGCAGTTGCTCCACCTAAAAACTCTCCTTTTTCACTCACAACATCATAAGTTGTAGCAGTCCCAAAATCAATAACGAGGCAAGGGCCACCATAAGTATAATAAGCACCAGCAGCGTCAACCAGACGGTCGGCACCTAAAGTTGAAGGATTATCAATACGAATATCAATACCAGTTTTGACACCTGGACCAATAAAGATAGGATTTTTATGTAAATATTTTTTGATACAGTTAGTAAATGAATAGTTGATTTTTGGTACAACACTACTAATAATAATATCTTGAATATCATCAGCAGATATTGAAGAAGCGCTCAAAAAAGATAATAACATAAATCCATATTCATCAGATGTTCTTTGGAATTTTGTTGTTAAACGATAAGTTCCAATTAACTGATCTTGATGATAGATTCCCATTGTAATATTTGTATTTCCAATATCAATAACAATTAACATTTTTCTTCCTCCAGCTTTTTCATTTGATTTAAGATAATGTAAGCTAATTCCTGTTTAGACATCTTTTGATAATCTGTGATTTCTTGTGGTGTTAAAATACTGACGACATTGGTATCTCCCTGAAAACCTGCGCCATCTGTTTTTAAATGATTGGCAACAATCATATCGCAGTTTTTCTTTTGTAGCTTCATTTGAGCATTTTCAATAAGATGACTTGTTTCCATCGCAAAACCACAGATCACTTGAGATGCTAAACGTCTTTTCCCAATTTCTAATAATATATCTTTGTTTTTATGAAGTTCCAATGTGAGTGTATCAGTATGCTTTTTGATTTTCTCATCAGCTATTTCATTGCAGGCATAGTCACCCACGGCAGCAGACATAATCATATAATCATATTCTTTAACACGCTGAATGATTTGATGATACATATCGTTTGCACTGATCACATCAATAACATTGACTCCATGTGGCTTTTTGAGATGCGTAGGTCCACTGACAAGCGTGACATTGGCCCCTAATTGGAAAGCAGCTTTCGCAAGCGCATAGCCCATTTTCCCACTTGAATGATTGGTAATAAAACGAACAGGATCCAGACTTTCCTGTGTAGGTCCAGCACTGATTAATATGTTTTTACCTGAAAGTGTTTTTGGTGCTAACATATAATCAATCATTTCTAATAAAGTGTCTTCATCTGCCAGTTTTCCATTTCCTGTATCACCACAGGCTAATAATCCTGAAATAGGTTCTACAAAAACAACACCTGTTTCTTTTAATAACTGCATGTTCTTTTGTGTGATTGGATTTTCATACATATGAACATTCATTGCAGGCGCAATGAGTTTTGGACATGTGGCAGCTAAAAAAGCACTTGTTAACATATTGTCAGCCATACCATATGCCAGTTTTGCAATCGTATGAGCGCTGGCAGGGACAACCATAAATAAGTCAGCATCTTTGACAATGTCTACATGAGTAATAATAGCTGGATTTTCATCATCAAATGTATCCACATAGACTTTACGTTTTGTTAGCGACTGAATACAGACAGGAGTCACAAAGCGTGTAGCACTTTCGCTCATCATGACTTCAATCTGATATCCCTGTTTCACTAAATCACTAATGAGCTGTATGCTTTTAAAAGCTGCAATACTTCCTGTAATACCAATAATTATTTTTTTTGACATTTTTTCACCTTATTTCTTAATTTGAATTAAAATACGTGAAACAATAACAGAAATAATTGTTCCAACGATAGCTTCTAACAAACCAGTTGTCGCAATGAGCGTAAGAAGATAGGGCATCAATTTTGAAAATGTCATGCCTAAAGCTGAAGCATATTGATTTCCAAAGAAAAGATAAATACCACCCAATACAAGAATTGTATTTGTCATTGCACCTAAAAAAGAACCTAGACTCATTGCTAATATAGGATGTTTTTTCCATTTTTCATAAATCATTCCAGCAACATATCCAATACAGATCCTAGGAATGATCGCAATCACTAAACTCCAAAATGAACCACTTATAAATGGTGAGAAAACAAAAGATGTAATGGTTGGCTGAATTGTATTTATAAATAGACTTGATAAGCCAAAAACCAGACCAACTTGAGCACCTTTATTTTTCCCTAAGACAATCCCTGCAATAATAACAGGAATATGCAAAGTTGTGGCACGTAATGGACCAATAGGAATAAAACCTAGAAAAGGAACCATAACCATTAAAATTTCAATGGCAATAAAAAGCGACATGAATGCAAGATTCTTAGTTTTTTGTTTATTCATTTGTACCTCCACTGTCATTTCTATCATAGAATACGACGTTTTCATAAGTTTAAAAAAGAAAAGTTAGTGCTTGATAAAAGTCACTACTGACGATATTCTTTTTTCATTTCACATTATACATGGTTATCTTCTTAAAAGCAATGTATAATATTATTAATAATAATTACTATTATTAAAAAGTTCTTGCTTTATTATTTTTAAGGTGTATAATGAAGTTAGATGAATAAGGAGGAAAGAGAAAATGTCAAAATGGATTTGTAAAATTTGTGGATATGTTCATGAAGGAGAAACAGCTCCAGAACAATGTCCAATCTGTAAAGCTCCAGCAAGTCAATTTGAAAAAGTTGAAGAAGAAAAAAAATCTAAATATGCTGGAACAAAAACTGAAAAGAATTTAATGGAAGCTTTTGCAGGTGAATCTCAAGCAAGAAATAAATATACTTATTTTGCTGAAATGGCAAGAAAAGAAGGTTTAGAACAAATTGCTGCTATTTTTGAAGAAACAGCTAACCAGGAAAAACAACATGCAAAAATGTGGTTTGCTGAATTCCATGGTATTGGTTCAACTGATCAAAACTTAGAAGATGCTGCTGCTGGAGAAAATGAAGAATGGACTGATATGTACAAACGTATGGCTCAAGAAGCAAGAGAAGAAGGTTTCGAAGAATTAGCTATTAAGTTTGAAAATGTCGGTAAAGTTGAAAGATCACATGAAGCACGCTATTTAAGATTATTAAAAAATTATAAAGAAGGAAAAACATTCAAAGGAGATGCTCCAAAAGGATGGAAATGTAGACAATGTGGTTTCATTTATGAAGGAGAAGAAGCTCCTGAAAGATGTCCAACATGCGGTTATCCAAAAGCATATTTCGAAAGAATGACTGAAAATTATTAATCTAATCTGGTAAGTGATGAGAACTTCTCATCACTTTTGTTTCTATTGCGACTTCATGCTATGTTATATATAATAGGATACGTAAAGCAATGGTTTTTAAAGAAGGTGAAAGTGATATGTTAAAAAATCAATTTGTCAACAATTATTTTGATGATGGTTTGCTTTTCAAAGAAGATTTTGTTGTTAAGGGAAGACAAATGCCATTCTTTTTAGAGGTGTTTCTATGAATTCATATATGCATACATATACAGGTAAAAAAATTAATCCTCTTGCATTTACAAAAGATGATATAGATATCAAAGACATTGCGCATGCATTAAGCTTATTGTGTCGTGGTGGTGGTCATTTAAAAATTTTTTATTCTGTAGCACAACATAGTCTTAACTGTGCTCAAGAAGCATTTCTTCGATATCGTGATTCTCGACTATCACTGGCCTGTTTATTACATGATGCCAGTGAAGCCTATATATCAGATATTATCAGACCTCTTAAACAGCATTTAAAGCTTTATGAGGATATTGAAAGTCAATGGATAAAAGTTGTTTTTGAAAAGTATGAACTTTCAGAATTAAAGGACGAAGACCTTTTAAAAATCAAAAGGATAGATGATGATATGTTAGCTTATGAACTATGCTTATGAACTATATACATTGATGGAGCAGCAACCAAAGCCAACTTGTTTATTAAAAAGTCAACCATGTTTTACAGAAAAACATTATCGAGATGTTGAAAAAGAATTCTTAGAATTATTTGAAAGATTATCAAATATAAAATAAACAGCTCATGAAACCAAATCATTAGCTGTTTTTCGTAGACTTGATTAAAGGACGATGTCCTAAACCAACTTTATTTTTCAATGTCATAAACATAATGAAGCATCCAATCAAAGTCAATCCACATACAAAGATAAGCATACTATTTAAACCTAAACTATCTTGTAATATACCACCAAAGATATTTCCTATGGATGATCCTAATCCTGTTGACATCATCGCAATCATTGTTTGTCCCATCATTTGATCACTTTCATCAAGATGATCATTGACATAATAAGTGATGGTTGCAGTAAAGAGTCCAAAAGATAATCCCTGGAACATCATACCTATTAATAAGACAATCAAATGAGGTGCTAAACAGATTGTCAGATTACGCAAAACATAGAAGAAAGCACTCGCTAAAAGTAATGTTTCAGAACGGTATTTTTTTAATAAACGATAAGTGATGGACATAATTGGCATTTCACTGGCAGCCATACAAAAGACAGCAATTCCATATAATGAAGTGCTTCCACCAAGATTTTTAACAATATTAATTAAATAAGTTGATAAGGCTGTTGAAGCAGCATACATAAATGTAAAAGCTACGAGAATGAAGAAAAATATACGATATTTTTTAATAACAGAGAATATATTTTCCTGTTTTTTTGTCGTTGTTTCTTCTTGAATTTGATAGGGTGGCATTGTATAAAGAAGAATTAATAAAGCGATGCTGGCAATTGTGTAGACAAAAGCAATGACTGTTGGATTAAAAAATTCAATCAGCTGACCAACAATGATAGCTCCCGCAGCATAAGAGATAGAGCCTAGTCCTCTAGCTAAACCAAAATTGATATATTGACCATCTTTCAAGTAATTCATACATATTGTAGAAAATAGGGGAACCATTGCAGCAATCAGACTTAATAGGAAAACATATAAAATCATAATGAGAAAAATAGGCGAAGAGATGATTGTTAAGACAGTAAAGATGACAATCATGATCAGGTATAGGGTGAAAATCAGTTTGTTAATAGATAAACCTTTGATGCGTGATAAAAGGGATGAGATAAATGGAGATAAAAAGATGGACAAAATAGCTCCACCACCTGTCACTATCCCAATATCTGTATTGGATAAACCACGGTATTGTAAAAATATAGCCACATAACCATAAATAGCTAAATAGGATAACCAGAAAAGAATTTGTAATCCATTATATTTCATTTGTAAAGATTTCATTGATTCACCCTCCATAACTTTTGTTTTTTTCAATCATAACAAAAAAAGTATTGAAACGTGTTTTTTTTCATATTATGAAATTACTTTATTTCATCACTCACTGGACTAGATAATGGATGACGAAAATCATTCTTTTTATCGTAACTAATTTTATTTTGAATATTCTGTTCATAGTCTTTTTGAAAAATACAAGAGAAAATGACATTAAAGAGATATTCAATAGAAATTTGTGAAGCAAAAGGAGCTATTTTCGTAAAAATCTTTTCTCTAGAACCAATATTTAAAATATAATCAGCATAATGAGATAAACGGTTATCACCAACTGATGTTAAAACAATGATGGGTGTATTGTTTTCTTTTAAGGTTTGAGCAATCTGAATATTTTCATTGGTTTCTCCTGAATAAGAAATAATCATCGCAATACGTGAGGAATTGGAATTATATGACATAAAGACCTGTTCACCATGTAAAATTCTTAAATTGACATCTCTGGAAATACGCATCATCTTATGTTGAAAACTCATGGCTGCTAATAAGGAATTACCAGAGCCATAAATATCAATATGCTGATGGGGATATAATAAATCAACAATCTTATTTAATTCAGTAAAATCAATAAGTTTAATTGTATCTGCAATGACTTCCTGATAAAGAGAAGATAACTTATGACAAATCATAGGATAACTGTCATCTTTAGAAAAAGGAAAATTGACATCAATACGATCAGTATGATGTAAATCATATTGTAATTCGGCAGAATATTTGATTTTAAAATCATTATAACCTTCTAAACCTATTTTTTTACAGAGTCTGACAATGGTCGCAGGAGAAGTATATGTTTCTTTTGCCAGTTCTTTGACTGACATACTTAAAACTTCTTCACCATGATTTAAAATGTATTTTGCAATTTGTTTTTCTGATTGAGAGAATTCCAGTTCAAATTCTAATTGTGTCATTATACTCATTTTTATCACCAATCCTAGTATACCATGAAACTTTGTTCCATAGAAGTGATGATTTTTACTCTTATTATGAAAAATGATGTTTGATATATTTTTGAAGTATTTTATGATGCTTTGTGTTAGAATAGAATCAGTATTGATGAATGGGTGAAAGGAGATTCATAATGGATATCAAAGAAGCAGTAGAAAAACGACATAGTGTTCGTCAATATTTAGATAAACCCATTGATGATGAAAAAATACAAATATTAGAAAAACAAATTGAAAAATGTAATCAGGAGGGTGATTTGAACATTCAGTTGATTCTCAATGAACCGCGTGCTTTTCAAAGTCAGCTGGCTCATTATGGTAAGTTTAAGGGAGTTCAACATTATATTGCTTTAATTGGTAAGAAGAATAGTCCTGATTTACAGGGTAAATGTGGCTATTATGGAGAGCATCTTGTTTTATTAGCACAACAGTTAGGTTTAAATACATGTTGGGTGGCTTTAACTTATAAAAAAATTCCAGAAGTGCTTCATCTTGATTCTGATGAGAAAATAGTAGCTGTGATTTCAATTGGTTATGGTGAAAATCAAGGAGTGGCTAGACGAAGCAAAGATACGAAAGATGTTATAGAAACAGAGGGAAATCTTCCACAATGGTTTTATGAAGGCGTTCGTTATGCATTATTGGCCCCAACTGCTATGAATCAACAGAAATTTAAGTTTGGTTTTGAAAATGGAAAAGTGAAAGTGAAAAGAGGAATAGGTTTTTATACAAAATTAGATTTAGGTATTGTGAAATATCATTTTGAAATAGGTGCAGGAAAAAATCATTTTCAATGGGACAATGAAGATGATCAAAGATAGGTGATTAAAATGACAGGTAAATACGATTTCTAATAAAATGTTAAGTTGCATTGGATATCGCCTGCCTAAAATAGATAAATACGAACAATTATGAAACAAAGTTTCATATGACAATGCATTTTTTATATAATTATGAAACTAATTTATAAAGTTATGAAAAGATATTTACTCATATGTCAATATCTTTTAAAATGAGAATATAAGAGAAAAAGGAGGACTTTATAAGTGGAAAAGAAAATGCCAAAAGATTTTTATTGGGGTGGTTCTGTATCATCATTCCAAACTGAAGGAGCAAGAAATGAAGGAGGAAAAGGGGTTTGTATTTATGATGTCAGACCAATGAATCCTGAATTTTCAGATTGGAATGTTGCGATTGATGAATATCATCGTTATGATGAAGATATTGCATTAATGAAAGAAATGGGATTTAATTTCTATCGTTTTTCTATTTGCTGGTCAAGAATTATTCCTAATGGAACTTTAGATGAACCTGTTAATGAAGAAGGTGTGAAGTTCTATAGTGATTTAATTGATAAGTTATTGGCAGCAGGTATTGAACCAATGATTACATTAGTTCATTTTGATATGCCTTACCATCTTGTTAAAAATTATAATGGTTTTGCATCTCGTTATGTTGTAGATTGCTTTGAAAGATATGCAAGAGTATGTATTGAAAGATTTGGAGATCGTGTAAAACATTGGATGAGTTTCAATGAACAAAATTTACATGGTCAAATGTTAAGAGTTTCTAATGCTGAAGAAATTCCTGAAGGTGTGAGTGAACCAAAACATTTATATCAAGTTAACCATAATGTCTTTATTGCACATTGTAAAGCTGTTAAAGCATTAAGAGAATTACAACCAGATGCTAAATTCTGTGGTATGGCTGCTGTTACAAATATTTATCCATACACAAATACACCTAAAAACAACTTATTTGCATGGCAAGCTTATCAATATATGAATGGTTTCCATGTTGATGTTTTTGCAAAAGGGAAATATCCAGATTATATGGTAGCTTATCTTGAAAATAGAGGATGGATGCCTCATTTTGAAGAAGGCGATGAAGAATTATTAAAATACACTGTTGATTATATTGCATTCAGTTATTATCGTTCTAAT
Organism: Massilimicrobiota sp. SW1139; assembly: GCF_012027715.1. NCBI lineage: Bacteria > Bacillati > Bacillota > Erysipelotrichia > Erysipelotrichales > Erysipelotrichaceae > Massiliimicrobium > Massilimicrobiota sp. SW1139. Next base: position 18,951 of record NZ_SJOR01000022.1, read on the forward strand.
ACAGTGACTGAAGGTGAATTTGACTTAGAAAGACCATATCATGAAGTTGTTGGTGAACATATGATCAAAAATCCTCATTGTGAAGCCAATGAATGGGGATGGGAAATTGACCCAATTGGATTTAGATGGACATTAAATGATTTACATACACGTTCTGATTTACCAGTATTCGTTCTTGAAAATGGTATTGGATGGCGTGAAGATATGACTCAAGAAGAAGTAGATGCAATGCTTGCTGCAGGTAAAACAATCGAAGATGATTATCGTATCAACTATCATAGAGATCATATTAAAGAAATGGAAAACGCAATGTTTGAAGATGGTGTTCCTTGTTTAGGATATATTACTTGGGGACCAATTGATATTTTAGCAAGTATGTGTAATATGGATAAACGTTATGGATTTGTTTATGTTAACAGAACAAACAAAGATATCAGAGATTTAAAACGTATTCCTAAAAAATCATTCTATTGGGTTGCTAAAGCATTTAAATCTAATGGTGAAGATTTAGATTAATAAAATCAAAGAATGGCAAGTTGACTTGACCATTCTTTTTTTGATAAAAATTATATTAAAAAAGAATATTCAATGTAGTTATTTTTATGAGACGGATAAAAAAAGAAAAATTAGCACATCTGGGTTGACAGTGCTAAAAGATAGGTGTAAGATACTATTAGCACAAAAATAGATAGAGTGCTAATAAAAGGAGATGTAAATATGGCAGAAAAGAAACAGTTTAAAGCTGAGTCGCAAAGATTATTAGATTTAATGATTAACTCTATTTATACACATAAAGAGATTTTTTTAAGAGAATTGATTTCAAATGCCAGTGATGCTTCAGATAAGTTATATTACAAAGCATTGACTGAAAATTTAAATGGTATTTCAAGAGAAGATTTATCTATTCAAATTGTCATCAATAAAGATCATCGTATGTTATCTATTATTGATCAAGGTATTGGTATGAATGCAGATGAATTAGAAGAACATTTAGGAACAATTGCTAATAGTGGTTCTTTTGAATTTAAACAGGCATTAGAAAAAGGACAAGATGATGTTGACATTATTGGACAATTTGGTGTTGGATTCTATTCAGCATTTATGGTTGCTCATAAGGTGGAAGTGATTTCTAAAAAGTATGGAGAAGATCAGGCTTATATCTGGGAATCTGATACAAGTGATGGATATACAATCAACGAAATTGATTATCCAAATCATGGAACAAGAATTAACTTATATTTAAAAGATAACACTGATGATGAAAATTATGACCAATATTTAGATGAATATGAAATTCAAAGATTAGTTAAGAAATATTCTGATTATGTTCATTACCCAATTAAGATGGATATGACAACTTCTAAGAAAAAAGAAGATAGTGATGAATATGAACAAGTCATTGAAAATAAGACATTAAATTCAATGGTTCCTTTATGGAAAAGACCTAAAAAGGAAATCACAGAAGAAGATTATAATGAATTCTATAAAGATAAATTTAATGATTTTAGCGATCCATTATGTGTTATGCATAACAGTGTAGAAGGAACAATTTCTTATGATTCATTATTATTTATTCCTTCTAAACCGCCAATGAATTACTATTCACAAGATTATGAAAAAGGTTTACAACTTTATTCTCGTGGTGTCTTTATTATGGATAAAGCCAGTGAACTTGTTCCTGAACATTTCAGATTTGTGAAAGGTTTAGTAGATTCACAGGATTTATCATTAAATATTTCTCGTGAAATGTTACAACATGATCGTCAATTGAGAATTATTGCTGATAAAATTGAAAAACGTATTCAAAGTGAACTTGAAAAAATGTTAAAGAATGATCGTGAAAAATATGAAGAATTCTTTAAGAGTTTTGGATTACAGTTAAAATTCGGTATTTATAACAGCTATGGTATGTTAAAAGATAAATTACAAGATTTATTGTTATATTATAGTGCAAATGAAAAGAAAATGATAACTTTCAATGAATATGTTGAAAACATGAAAGATGGTCAAAAAGAAATCTATTTTGCCAGTGGCGAAAGCTATGAAAAGATTGATCATTTACCAACAGTAGAAATGGTTAAAGATAAAGGATTTGATATTCTTTATATGATTGATAATGTAGATGAATTCTGTATTCAGATGTTAAGAGATTATAAAGAAAAACCATTTAAAAATATCAATCAAGGTGATTTAGATATTGATAGTGAAGAAGAAAAGAAAGAGTTAGAAAAAGTCAGTGAAGATAATAAAGACTTAATCTCAACTCTTAAAGATGCATTGAAAGATAAAGTTCAAGATGTCAAAGTATCTTCACGTTTAAAAACACATCCTGTTTGTTTGGTAAGTAGCGAAGGTGTTTCTTTTGAAATGGAAAAAGTTCTCAATCAAATGCCTGATGGACAAAATATCAAAGCAGGAAGAATTTTAGAAATTAATCCAAATCATGCAATCTTTACAGCTTTACAATCTTTATTTGAAAAAGATAAAGATAAAATTAATGATTATGCATCATTGTTATATGATCAGGCTTTATTAATTGAAGGATTTAGTATTGATGATCCTGTTGAATTTTCTAATAAGGTTTGTCAATTAATGGTAGATGCAAATAAATAAGTCATTGGAGGAAACGGTTTTGATAAATCGTTTCTTTTTTTATGTTATAATAGATTTGGGTGACGAATTATGATAAAAAAGGGTATTTCTATAATGATTATAAGTTGTTTATTAATATTGATAACAGGTTGTCAATCTCAAGACGGATCTCAACAGGCGAATCTAACAGAATATCGTTTTGCAGGTTATTATGATTGGTTTTTAGGAAAAGAGGAATATGAAGATTTTATGACATATGTCTCTAATGATCAATCTTTAAAGATTGATTCTCAATATGGTGAAAAGATTTATCGAGATGGTAAATATCTGATTATTGAAGCAACTGATGAACAAAAACAAGCACTGGTCAATCAAAATAAGAAGCTTATTGAACAGGCTACACAAGAATTTATGAAAATGGGAGAAGATTATCAGATGGATTATAGTGATGATTATTCGTCTATGACAATTTGGATTGATCAGGAACATTTTGTAGATATTTTTTCAAGTGAAGCTTTTCAAGTAGGTGGGAACATGCTTGGCATTATAAGTCTTGTTACAGCGAGTCGTGTATTGACAACGGGAAATTGTGATAGTGCTGTTGAAATTCATATTATTAATTTAGATAGTGACTATCAGGTTGCAGAAGCTATTTTTCCGTATGAATCTATTCAGATCACTTCTCAAGATTGGCTGACAAGTCAACAAAATGATGTGACTGACTCTTCAAAACTGGAAGGTTATTCAAGAGTTTTAGCAACAGTCATTGAAAAAAATGACAATCAGATTTTTTTCAAGCCTGAATCAACTTCATCTGATTACCAAAAAGATGAAAAGCTATGCTTGTGTTTAGATAGTGTTTATGGAGAAGATGTTTTTATACCTTATCAGTTATCAAAAGGTGATCAAGTCTATTTAACATTGAATGGAAATTATGCTCTTCATGATGATGGTGATGAAATTCCTGATATTGCTCCAATGGCAATCATTCCTGTACAATATATAGATGATGCTATGTAACTTTATTTGCAAAACGGATTTATCAAGATTATAATAAGGATAGGTGATGAAAACATGGAATTAAATGAAGTTTTGAATAAAAGAAAAAGTACAAGAAGACAATATCTGTCAAAAAAAGTTGATGATAATGTAATTCGTCAGGTTATTGAAGCGGCGATTTTAGCGCCTTCATGGAAGAACTCACAGGTGACACGTTATTATATTGCTAAATCAAAAGAAGCTTTACAGCAGGTTAAAGGTTCATTGCCAGAATTCAATCAGGAAAATGTTGGTCAAGCTCCTGTTTTAATTGTTTCCACGATTGTTTTGAATCGTTCTGGTTATAATAAAGATGGCACACCAACGAATGAACTTGGCAATGGATGGGGATATTATGATTGTGGTATGCATAATATGAATCTTTTGTTGAAGGCAACAGAATTAGGATTATCTACGTTGGTTATGGGTATTCGTGATGAACAGAAAATAAAGGAAATATTTGCGATTCCTGATAGTCAAGCCGTTGTTAGTGTTATCGCTTTAGGTTATAGTGATATGGAAATTGAAAGACCACAACGTAAAACATTTGAAGATATAACAGTAATGAAATGAGGAAAGATATGATAGTTTTATATATTATTGGTGGATTTGTTTGTTTATTATTGGCTATATATGTATTAGATCGTAGAGAAAAAATGTCAAAAAAGATTAAACAAATCAAAGAACAAAAACAAGAAATTCAAGAACTGAATAATCAATTAGATGAGATTCAATACCAACTTGATTTGATGGATGAGTCTATTCAAAAGGCTCATGATATAAGTTCACAAATTTTATTTTATATGAAAAAAATAAAATGATTTTTTGTGAATATAATAAAATAATGATAGCTTTTATAGTAAAATTCAAAATATAATGATTTATATAAATAAAAAGTAAAAAAAGTGTTGACATGTTTATGCAAATGCATATAATAAAAGCATATAAAAAATTCGATGAAAAAGAGAGTAGTTTAAACAAATATCAAGCGAGCTGATGTTGGTGTGAGATCAGTATAGGCGTTTAAATGAACCGCACTTTGGAGAACGATGCTTGAAAGAAGTAGGGTATCGAGTGAATCTGCTTTAAGGATAGAGGTGGATATATCTTTGATATATCAAAAAGAGTGGTACCGCGATGATTTCGTCTCTTAGTTCAACTAAGAGACGTTTTTTTATACAAAGGGGGAATTGATTTTGATGAGGATGAGTTTACGGCGATGATTGATTAAAATCACAGAAGCTATAAAATAAATAAAATCAAAAAAGAAAGAAGAGGGAATGAAAATGAAAAAATTATTTAAAGGATTATTAGTTGCCGCTATGGCATTAACAATGACAGCATGTGGTGGAGGAGAAAGTGGTTCAAATGAACAAAAGTTATTGATTGGTATTTCTCCTGATTATGCACCTTATGAATCATTAAATACTGATGGTGAAATGGAAGGATTTGATATTGATATGACAAAAGAGCTTATTAATATCATGAATGAAAATGGTGGAAATTATACTTATGAATTTAAACAGATGTCATTTGATACAATTTCAACAAGCTTAATGGCAAAACAAATTGATTTAGGTATTTCAGGTTTTACAATGCATGATGACTGGGATGTGTTATGGTCAAATAAATATAATGATTCTAAACAAGTAGCTTTAGTTTCTGAAGATAGTTCTATCCAGACTGTTAAAGATTTAGAAGGTAAAAAAATCGGAGCACAGTTATCAGCAACTGGAGAAGCATGTGCTAATGATATTAAAGATGCGAAAGTAACAACTGTTACAGATGTTAAGGTATTAGTTGAAACATTAAAATCTGGTGGTGTTGATGCTGTTATTTTAGATTATGCAGTTGCTAAAAATTATGATTCACAAGATGCATATAGAATGATTGATGAAGCTTTATTGGAAGAAGAAAATTTAATTATTGCAAATAAAGATAGTCAAGAATTAATGGATGATGTCAATAAAGCTTTAGATGAATTTATAAAATCTGATAAATATACTGAACTAAAAGAAAAATGGGGAGCTTAATATAAATGGAAAATCTTTTAACACAAGAAAATTTAATGTTTATGTTAAGAGGTGCTGGAATGTCGCTAATATTAGCGACATTCGCAGTTTTCTTTGGGATGATTTTAGGAACATTGGGAGCTGCTTCAAAGTTATCTAAACATGCACCTTTAAGATGGATTGGGAATATATATGTAGAAGTCATTCGAGGAACACCAATGTTATTACAAATTATGTTCTTCTATATAGCTATTCCAGTTATCTATCAGTCAATAACTGGAACTCGTATGAATCCTGATCCATATATTTGTGGATTAATCGCTTTAAGTATAAATAGTGGAGCCTATTCAACTGAATTAATCAGAAGTGGTATTCAGGGAATTGATAAAGGACAATGGGAAGCCTGTGAAACATTAGGATTAAGTTATTTTCAGACAATGCGTTTTGTGGTATTGCCACAAGCCTTTAAGAGAATTATTCCACCAATTGTCAGTGAATTTATCACTTTAATTAAAGATTCATCATTGATTAGCTGTATTGGAGCAACTGAGTTGCTTATGAGTGCACAAGTTTTAGGATCAAGAACTTTTAATTTGATTTATCCTTTACTTGAGGCGGCGTGTTTATATCTCGTGATGACACTCACTATTTCATATATTTCAAGACGTTTAGAAAGGAAGTTGTCTGCCCGTGATTAAAGTAGAAAATATTGTGAAACAATTTAATGATTTAAAAGCTGTTAATGATGTTTCCTTAGAAATAAAAAAAGGTGAGATTGTTTGTTTGATTGGTCCTTCTGGTTCTGGGAAAAGTACAGTTTTAAGATGTATTAATGGATTAGAGAAACCAGAAAGTGGACATATTTATGTGAATGATCAATTGCTTGATGAAAAAAATCCAGAAACTTATAAAAAATTAAGAAGTTTAATGGGATTTGTATTTCAGCATTTTAATTTATTTCCAAATATGACAGTTTTAGAAAATCTGACTTTAGCACCTATTCAAGTTATGAAAAAAAGCAAAGATGAAGCTGAACAAATAGCTTGTCAATATTTAGAAAGAGTGGGTCTTCTTGATAAGAAAGATGAATATCCAAATAAATTATCAGGTGGGCAAAAACAAAGGGTTGCGATAGCAAGAAGTTTATGCATGAATCCACAAATCATGTTATTTGATGAACCTACAAGTGCTTTGGATCCAGAAATGGTTATTGAAGTTTTGGAAGTTATGCAGGAATTGGCTAATGAAGGAATGACAATGGTTGTTGTGACACACGAAATGGGATTTGCTAGAACGGTAGCAGATCGTGTTATCTTTTTAGAGGATGGTAAAATTGTTGAAGAAAATACGGCTGAAGAATTCTTTAGAAATCCTAAAACACAAAGAGCACAGGATTTCTTAAATAAGGTTATGCATTAATGAAACTTAATGAATTTAAAGTAGAAACATGGATGACAGATCATGAAAACGATTGTCAATATAATTTGACAGAAACATGTGTGTCATCCTTATCTTTATTAGAACTTCAACAATTTGTTCAAGAGGATATAGCGAAACAGATGATGTCTATGAAAATGGATTATGGTCCTATTGTTGGATCAACACGTTTAAAAAAAGCTATCTTATCACTCTATGAACAGGGTGGATTTGAAAATATAACTATAACTCATGGAGCTATTAATGCTAATGAACTGGTATTAATGAGCTTGTTAGAAAAAGGAGACCATGTTATTAGTTTATTTCCAACTTATCAGCAAATGTATGATTTTCCATTATCATTAGGTTGTGAGGTTTCTTTAATTCCTTTAAAAGAAGAAAATGACTGGTTACCAACAATTGAAGATTTTGAATCATGTATACAAGAACATACAAAAATGATATGCTTAAATTCACCTAATAATCCTACTGGAACAACAATACCTTTGTCATTAATGAAAGATATTATAAAATTAGCTCAAAAATATGATTGCTATATTTTATGTGATGAAATCTATCGTGGTGTAGATACTGAAAGTTTAGAATTATATCCTTCATTTAGTGATTATTATGATAAAGCAATAGTGACACAAAGTTTATCAAAAGTTTTCTCATTTGCTGGTTTAAGACTTGGTTGGATAAAAGGACCTCAGGAAGTCATTGATTTAGTAAACTATCGACGTGACTATCATATTATTAGTAGTGGTCCATTAGATGATTATCTAGCTTGTTTAGTATTAGAAAATAAAGATGTGATTTTAAAACGTAGTCGTGATATATGTCAAACAAATAAACTTATTCTTAAAAAATGGTTAGATCAAGAACCACTTGTTTCTTGTGTTATACCACGTCATGGAACAGTTTGTTTCTTACATTATCATTTGGATATACCATCAGCAGAGTTTTGTGAAAAACTTCAAAAAGAAACGGGTGTATTTTTTGTGCCAGGAAGTGCATTTGATATAGAATATCATTTACGTTTTGGCTTTACACAAGATGAAAAGATAATTAAAGAAGGGCTTATTACATTTTCTAAATGGTTAAGACAATTTGATCATCAGTCTATAGATATTCAACTATAGACTTTTTTTGCGTCTATATACTAATTGATAGACAAAATAAGTTGAGAACATCAGTGTCGAAAATAAACCAATCAACATGACAATTGCCACACTTTCTACATGAAAACGTGGAATTAAAATGATTAAACAAATTAATTCAATAATAACTTCAAATGTGCTCATCATAAACATTTCTTTATTTTTGTTGAATGCTTGAAGTGTGGCGCTTAAAGGTGTTTGTAAATAGAAGATTGTAAAGGGAATACACATGTATTGTAAACAACGATAACCTTTAGTTGTATTGTACATGATTTGAAGGCAGACATCGCCATAAAAATAAAATATAAGTGTAAAAGGAAGACTGATAAAAAAACAGATGACCAAACTATAAAAAACATGTTTTTTTAATGCTTCTAAACGATTGTATGCAATATCTTTATTAAGAATAGGAATCAACAATCTTAAAACAACATTATTAAAGAAAGTAGGTGTAACCAGCAAAGAAATGACATAACCGTTAATAATCGCATATTGAAGGTGTATTTGGTTTTCTCCTATATGAAGTTTTGTTAAAATAGAAACCAAAAGGATGGGTTCTAAAAAATTATAGCAGACATGAAGCAGTCTTGAACCTGTTAATGGTAAAGCAATATTCATCATATCTTTAAATATAAAATGTTTTTGAAAATAGGATATGGGATGATAATGCCAATTGATTTTCCTTTTTAAACGTAACATTAAAAAAAGAATAGAAGTGAGTTCACCAATACTCATAGCTAAAATAGCAATGCTGACTAAATACGTCATCGGTAAATAATGAAACTGTTGAATAACAATGTAGGTAAAAAGAATACGAGAAACTTCTTCAAATAATTGTGCAAGTGATAAGTTCCAAACATCTTCTCTTCCTAAATAGTAATTCTTAATAATACCACTTATACCAACTAATGGAATGAATGGAAGGATGCATAATAAAGGTAAATATGCATCACTTTGTTTTAGAAAATAGAGAGCAATTATTTTTGAAAAAAACAAAAGTCCACCCATAATCAATAAACATGTTGCTAAACAAATGCATAAAGCTGAAACGATAACTTTTTTATTGTTGTATTTGGGGTGTGAAATCAAGCGGAAAACAGCAGATGGAATGGAAAACTGAGCTAAGGTAATACATAAAGAAAGTGTCGGGATAACCAAAATATAGAGAGCCATTCCATTTTCGTCTAAAAGACGGGATAAAAGCATTCTGTTGAATAAAGAAAAGACTTTTGTGATGAGGGTACTGCTTGTTAATATGAGAAATGAATTAATCAATTTTCTTTTCATAAAATACTTCCTTTATTGTCGAATTTCCTTTATAATAAATATGTTAATTATTCAAAAAATATGTTAGGAAGTGCAGTCAATGGAAATCAATATTAAGAATAACTTGCCATTAGATATTCTTTTTTTAATTCGTATAAAAGCTAATGAATTTAAAAATGAAGGAATTCATGAAATTAATAGTTATGATATTAAAGACTATCTTTATTCTATAAAATGGAAAGATGTTGAAACAAAAGCAATGTGTGATGTTATTGATGATATTATGTCATTACGTTTCTCAGAAGTTTTTGATTATTTAAAAATGAAAGTCATTAAAGAAGCTTCAACCATGAATATAGATGATTTTAGTGATTTTATAGCTAAATAATAATAATGATTGATCCTCTAACCGTTTTGTTTTTGTTAGAGGTGTTTTTATTTGATATCATGCCAAACAGATTATTTGAAATATAAAAGATACGTATGTTATAATACACGTAATTGAAAAAGGATGAACTTTAAGGAGATAGATATATTTTATGAAATATAAAATTATTGAGCCACAACATTATCAGCAGATTCAAAATCAATATCATATCAATTCTTTATTAGCAAAAGTGATTGAAAGTCGTCAATATGATGAAAACACTTTAAAAGATTTTATAAGTCCACGTTTAATTTATCATGATTTTTCTTTGTTTGAAGAAGCTGATATGACATTGGAAAGAATTCATGAAGCTATTGAAAATCATGAAAAAATTTGTATTTATGGTGATTATGATTGTGATGGTATTTTAGCAACGACAATTCTTGTACAAGCTTTTTTAGAATTAGGTGTAGAAGTAGGGTATCACATTCCTAATCGTTTTGATGATGGTTATGGACTCAATGTTAAACGTGTAGAACAGATGGCACAAAAAGGTTATTCTCTTATTATTACGGTTGATAATGGAGTCAAAGCTTTCGATGCGGTAGAAAGAGCTAATGAATTGGGTGTTGATGTTATCATTACTGATCATCATCAATTTGATAACGATTTACCTGATGCCTGTACTTTTATTCATACGAAATTATCTCCGGATTATCCATTTAAAGAAATTTCTGGTGGTTTTGTAGCATATAAATTAGCGAGTGCTTTATTAGGAAGACAAGATAAATATCTTTATTGCTTGGCTGCAATTACAACGGTTTCAGATATGATGCCATTATTGGATGAAAATCGTTCATTAGTGAAAAAAGCTTTAACATTCATGAAGGAAGAAAAATATCCTTCATTAGAGCTATTATTAGGAAATCAGCAGACATATTCAACGACAAGTATAGGTTTTGTGATTGCACCTAAAATTAATTCATTTGGACGTTTACCAGAGTTTTGTTCGCCTAATGTTTTAGTGAAATATTTTTTAAAGAATGCTCCTAGAGATTTTATGGTGAAAGTTTCTCAAATGGCGATTTCTTTAAATACCAAACGTCAAACAATGACAAATCAGCAATATGAAATGGCTAAGGAAGGTATGGGAGATGATTTTCTATATTGGTCAAGTGATCAGGTTCATGAAGGATTAGTTGGTTTGATTGCTGGTAAATATACTCGAGAATATGAGCGTCCAGGCTTTGTGATGGCATATGATGAGAAAAAGGGATTATATAAAGGAAGCGCCAGAAGTATTGATGGTTTTTCTTTACATCAATTTTTTATGGAACATCAAGATCAGTTTGTTGCTTTTGGTGGACATTCTTTGGCAGGTGGATTTACTGTAGATGAAGCACATTATGATTCATGTTATCAATGTATAAAGGATGCATTAAAAGATCTTCATTTGCATCCAACAACAACAGTTCTTCATATTGATGAACAGGATATAGATATAAAAAATGTTGAATCTTTATCTTTATTGGAACCATTTGGTATGAGTAATGAAGAACCGTTATATATGTTAAAGGATGTACCTGTATCACAAATACAACAATTAAGTCAGGGAAAACATTTAAAAATGCAAACTGACTTGAATCGTAGTCATGTGTCGATGTTGTATTTTCAGCATGGAGATTTATATGGAAAACTTAAAAATATAAAAAGGATGAGTGTTATAGGATCATTACAAATTAATGAATATCGAAATCAGAAAAGTCTGAATTTTATTATTAAAGATATCGTATAATGACTTTATAAAAAGATAAAATTTTGATATAATAAGCAAATAAGGAGGGCTTTTAAGCTATGGATTTAAAAAAGTATATTAAAGATATTCCTGATTTTCCAGAACCAGGTGTCTTGTTTAGAGATGTGACACCACTTTTAGCTGATAAAGATGCTTATCAGGAATCTATTCGCTTATTGAGTGATTTTGCAAAAGAGAAAAAAGTAGATCTTGTTGTAGGACCAGAAGCGAGAGGATTTCTATTTGGATGTCCAGTGGCTTTGGCATTGAATTGTGGTTTTGTTCCAGTTAGAAAGCCAGGGAAATTACCACGTGAAGTTGTAAGCCAGTCATATGATTTAGAATATGGATCAAATGAAATTCAAATGCACAGTGATAGTATTCAACCTGGACAGAATGTTTTAATTGTTGATGATTTATTAGCAACTGGTGGTACAGTTGATGCAGCTGTATCTTTAATTGAAAAAATGGGCGGAAACGTTGTAGGAATTGCTTTTTTGATTGAACTTGAAGCTTTGAAAGGTAGAGAACTTTTAAAAGATTATGACGTTTATTCAGTCTTGAAGTATTAAGAAGAGACGGTGTCTCTTTTTTAGCATAAAGCCAAAGTAAAGGAGGAAGGATATATGAAATATAAAGGAGCACATGATCAAGTTACTTTTGATGATGTATTAGAAAGTTGTTCAACTTACATCACGAAAAAAGAAAGTATAGATTTGATTCAAAAAGCTTATGATTTTATTATGGTCAAACATGAAGGACAAAAGCGCAAAAGTGGAGAACCATATACTATTCATCTGATTTGGGTTGCATATATTCTAACAACTTTACAGACAGGACCAACAACGATTGCAGCTGGGCTTTTACATGATGTCATGGAAGATTGTGATGTTTCGCATGATGAAATGGTTGAGCGTTTTGGTGAAGAAATTACAAGTTTAGTAGAAGGTGTAACAAAGATCAATAAAATGCCATTTAAAGATGAAGCAGATGTTTATGCTGAAAATCATCGTAAAATTTATATTGCTATGGCTAAAGATATTCGTGTTATTTTGATTAAGTTAGCAGATCGTTTGCATAATATGCGCACATTGCAATATATGACACCTGAAAAACAACAACGTATTTCTAGGGAAACATTGGAAGTCTATGCGCCAATTGCACATCGTTTAGGTATTAATGATATTCGTATTGAATTAGAAGATTTATGCTTACATTATTTGGATCCTAAAGCTTATTTAGAAATTTCTGAATTATTAGAACAAAAACGTAGTGAGCGTAAAGAATCTGTTGAGAAGATGATGAAATCAGTAGAAGAATTATTGGATGAAAATCATATTGAATATCGCATTAAAGGACGTGCAAAACATATTTATAGTATCTATAAAAAAATGGTTATCAAGCATAAACGTTTTGATGAATTATATGATTTAAATGCTTTACGTATTATTTTAAAAGATAAAATGAAATGTTATGAAGTTTTAGGTATTATTCATGATCATTATCGTCCATTACCTGGACGTTTTAAAGATTATATTGCGATGCCTAAACCTAATATGTATCAGTCTTTGCATACAGCGGTTATAGGAGAAGACGGGCATATTTTTGAAATTCAGATTCGTACAGAAGAAATGGATGAATTAGCTGAACGTGGAGTTGCTTCTCACTGGCGTTATAAAGAAGGAAAAGAATATTCATCTAAACAGGAACAAAAAGATATCGTTGATAAGTTACAATGGTTAGGTGATTTTATTACTTTAAGTGATGAAATCAAAGATGGTGATGCTAAGGAATATTATGATTCTTTAAAAAGAGATATTTTTGAAGCTAATGTTTATGTTATGACGCCTCAAGGTAAGATTGTAGAGTTACCAAACGGCTCAACACCTATTGATTTTGCTTATCGTATTCATACAGAAGTTGGACATCATGCTGTAGGAGCTATTGTCAATAATGTTATGGTTCCTATTAATACCAAATTAAAAACAGGTGATGTCTGTGAAATTAAAACAAATAAAAATTCTGGACCAAGTGAAGACTGGTTGAAATTTGTTCAGACAGCAGGAGCCAGAAATAAAATCAGACAGTATATTTCAAAGAAAGATGCTGAAACTCAAAAAGAAGCTATTGAGGAAGGAAAAAAATTATTAAAGGAAGAAATTCGTAAACGTAATTTGGATGAAAAGAAATTTATGGATCCTGATACGTATAAATCTTATTTTGGTTCTTTTGGTGCTCGTAATTTTGATGATTTAATGTTAGTCATTGGAAAGAAACAAGCAACTGCTTCTACATTGATTGATAAGGTTCTTCCAAGCAAAACTGGATTCTTTGATAATCTTTCAAAGATTTTAAAGAAGAATAATAATGCTTTAAAAAATCAAAAGAAAAGCAGTAGTTTAGGAATCAGTGTTAAAGGTGTTGATGGGCTGAAAATACAGTTATCTAAATGCTGTAATCCTATTCCTGGAGATGATATTGTTGGATATGTATCTAAGGGACAGGGAATCAAAGTACATCGTAGTGATTGCCCTAACTTAAAAGGTGTTGAAAAAGGACGTTTAATTGATGTGTATTGGGATTATACTAATATTATGCAAAAACGTTTTGAGGTTGATATTGATATTAGAGGTTTAGACCGTCCTAATTTATTAAATGATATTATTACTGTATTAGGACAGGTGAAAGTCAACATTTTAAATATTAATGCTGGAGTTGTAGATACAGAGGCGCAAATTCAATTAAAGCTTTCGGTTGAAAATGCAGAGCTTTTACAGTTGACTATTGACAATTTAAATAAAATTCAAGGTATTTATAATATTACAAGAGTGATTCATTAATATAGAAAAGAGGAGAAGAAAATGAAACAATATACTTATATGATGTTAAAACCTGATGCTTTTGTTGACCATAAAAATCAAAGAGTTCTTGAAATATTAGCTCAACATCAATTACATGTTGAAAAATCACAAGTCGTACAGGTAGATATAGATGTCATGAAGATTTTATTGGAACATTATCATTACGTTATTGACGAAAAGGGAAAGGATTTTAATTTTCCTGCAAGATTATTTAATACTTTCTATTTTGATGGCCCTCACTATATTATGCCTATGAAAGTGAGTTATGATGGTGATGAAGATATTATTACGTATTCTCGAAAAATTGTTGGAAAGACAAATCCAATACAGGCAGATCCACAGAGTATTCGTGGAGAATTGAGTTGTGATAGCTATGAATTAGCTGATCAGGAATATCGTCTTGTTGATAATATTATTCATGCTTCATCTTCTCATGAAGATGCTCAAAAAGAGTTGATTATATGGGAAAAATTCATTCAATAACATTTTCATAATACGAAAATGAAAAGGCTTTCATTTTTATAAAAAGTGTGTTAAAATATAAGCGAAGAAAAGGAAAGAAACGAAAGGAGGTCTTAAAAATGATGGAAAGAAAAATAAAAGAAAAAACATTGTATTTAGGACTTAAATTCGTTGACAATCTTGATCTTCCAAAAGATTATAGATTGGAAAGAGATATTCTACCCCCTAACATACAATAGGCCTGGAAAAGATAGGCCATAAATATAAAAAAAGTTCATGATATAATAAAGAGTGATCATGATGGGTGAATGAGAAAGTTTATTGATTCATGATAAATGAGTAAAAAAGGACATAATGATATCGCTTTATAGAAAATATGGAAACATTATTCATGAGATTATCAATATGAAATGAAGTCTTATTGAATATTTCAAATGATATGTATGGAAATAAAAAAGAGTTTTTAAGAAATAAAACAATAAGATAGAGTTGAGTAATGATAAGCAAATAGATAATTGAGTGTCATCATTATTTATAACATTTATATAAATAAATCACATTGAAGATAATATTTCTTCTTTAAAATAAAGGATAGAAATCAAGAAGTGAAAAACTTGATTTCTATCTTTTTTA
>NZ_SJOR01000023.1:0-32670 GCF_012027715.1 Massilimicrobiota sp. SW1139
ATGCATGAGAAAATGTCCAAGATGTCATAAAGAAATGAAAGAAGATTGTTATATTAAAGATACTGCACAACCTATTAGTGACTTTACAATCATCGAAAAAAATGAAAACCTGAAGAAAAAGGAATATGCTTTAAAAGCGGCATTATGTAAATCTTGTGGATATGTTGAATTATATGTAGACATCAATGAGGATTAAGTCCTCTTTTTCTTTACTTTTTTATTTTTTTATATGAAAAAGCATGTTATAATGCTTTCACGAAGGAAGTGATTACGATGTGTGGAATAGTTGGATTCGCACCTGTTAATGAAAATGCAAGTCAAATACTAAAAAAGATGATGGATCGTATTGCTCATAGAGGGCCTGATGGTGAAGGGCAGTTCATTGATGATTATGTAGCTTTAGGACATCGTCGTTTATCTATTATAGATTTAGCTGGTGGTCAGCAACCTATGAAATCTGATCATTTGGTCGTTGTCTTTAATGGAGAAATATATAATTATCTAGAATTAAAAAAAGATTTAGAAGCCAAAGGGCATGTTTTTCAAACTCATAGTGATACAGAAGTTATTTTACATGGTTTTCAAGAATATCGTTATGATGTTGTGAATTATTTAAGAGGGATGTTTGCTTTTGCATTATATGATACTGAGACACATGAGTTATTCTGTGCCAGAGATCATTTTGGAATTAAACCTTTCTATTATTATGATGATCCTGCTCATTTCTTATTTGCAAGTGAAATCAAAGGTTTCTTAGATCATCCCGATTTTAAAAAAGAATTAAATACTGAAGTCTTAGATATTTATTTAAAAATGAATTATGTAGCTGGTGAAAAGACTTTCTTTAAAAATGTTAAACAATTGTTACCAGGACATTATCTTATTTATAAGGATCAAAAGATTCAAATTAAACGTTATTATCATATTGAATTCAAAGATCAATATAAAACTGATCAGGAAATGATTCAAGCTATTGATCAAATCATGAAAGATTCTATCCAACATCATTTGATTGCTGATGTTGAAGTTGGATCATTCTTAAGCAGTGGAATTGATTCATCATATCTTGTTTCATTAGCGAGACCTCAACATACTTATACAGTTGGATATAATGATGAAAGATATAATGAAATTAACTACGCTAAAGATTTAACACAACAATTAGGTATTGAAAACAAAAGCAAAATTATTACTAAAGAAGAATATTTAGAAGTCTTACCAAAGATTATGTATCATTTAGATGAACCAACTGCCGATCCAGCTGCAGTCGCTTTATATTTTGTCAGTCAACTTGCCAGTCAGGATGTCAAAGTTGTTTTATCTGGTGAAGGTGCCGATGAATTCTTTGGTGGTTATAATACTTATCGTGGAGATATTGATAGTGGATTGTATGGAAAAATTCCTTTCTTCATTCGTCATGCTATTGCATCTATATGCAAACATCTACCAACATTTAAAGGTATTCCTTTCTTAATTAGAAATGGTGAGCGTATTGAAGATTATTATGTAGGTGTTAATCCTGTTTTCTCTGATAATGATTGTAAACATTTATTAAAAGATACAAGTCATTTACATAGTCATAAAGATATTGTTGGAAATGTCTTTGATCGTGTTCAGAAAGCAACAAATATTCAAAAAAGACAAGCTTTTGATTTACAAACTTGGTTTATTAAAGACATCTTGCAAAAAGGTGATAAAATGACAATGGCTCATTCTATTGAAAGTCGTGTTCCTTTTACAGATAAAGAAGTTTTCCAAGTCGCAAGTCAATTAAAAGATAATCAAAAAGTCACAAAGGAAAATACAAAAGTCTTATTAAGACAAGCTGCTAAAAAAGTCATTCCTAATGAAGCTTACAAGAAAAAGAAATTAGGTTTCCCTGTTCCACTTAGAGAATGGATGCGTGAAGATGATCTTTATCAAAAAGTTTATGATGGTTTACAGACACCTATTATTAAACAATTGTTTGATGATCAAAAACTATTATCTATGTTAGAAGACCATAAAAATCATAAACATGACTATTATAAAAAAATCTGGACTGTCTATTGCTTCTCATTATGGCATCAGGTTTTCTTTGCAGAAGAATATGAACACTAAGTTAAATATCTTAGTGTTTTTTTGTTATAGTTATGAAGAAAGAAAAACTCAAATCTTAGTTGATGCTAATGGTAAGGTTACTTTATCGCTTCATTAGCACTTATTAGTGTAGGAATTCTTGTTGTTAATAAAAAAGAAAATCATTATAGTTATATGTAATGAAAAAGCTGATTGAGTAAGTCACAATGAATGACTTATTCATATCAGCTTT
This sequence comes from Massilimicrobiota sp. SW1139, assembly GCF_012027715.1. Taxonomy (NCBI): domain Bacteria; kingdom Bacillati; phylum Bacillota; class Erysipelotrichia; order Erysipelotrichales; family Erysipelotrichaceae; genus Massiliimicrobium; species Massilimicrobiota sp. SW1139. The sequence continues at coordinate 2,312 of NZ_SJOR01000023.1, forward strand.
TTTTATACATCACTAAGTTTAATGATTGTGGGCATACTTGAAAATGATAACTGTTTGCTTTATATTCTTCACCATCAATATTACAGCTATGACGACAGTAAACTGTTGCTTCTTTTACTTTATAATAATGGACTTCATGTCGTTTATGTAATTGATGTGATAAAAGATAAGTGACTAGATAAGGTATTTTGATCTTTGGTACACGATCAACAACACAGATATCCATATAACCATCCTGAATTTGAGCTTGAGGTGTGATTTGAAAACCACCACCATAATATTGCGCATTATTTAATGTACAGAGAATTGTCTGATTATCATAAAGACATTTTCCATCTGATACAATCTTTACATGATGATTATCATAACGAAATACTTGTTTAAAAATAGATATAATATAACTCTGTGATTCAGGTACAAATGGAATATCTGGAATATCATGGACTTTATTCGCAATCATGCTATCTAATCCAAAACATGCTGCATTAAGATAATATCTGTCATTGATTTGAATGGTATCAACTTTTTGGTTTTCTTGCTTTAATGATTGAATTAATAGTTGACGGATATCCTTTTCTTTTGTAAGTGTACGACAAAAATCATTCCCCGTTCCAAAAGGCAAAATAACGAGCTCATGTTCACTATGTACTAACGCCTGCAACAAGCCATTGATTGTTCCATCTCCACCAACTGCATAAAATCTTGATGGTTCTAAACAATTTTGAATGTATTTTTGACTATCTTGCATTGATGTTGTATAAACAATTTCATATACATATTCCTGCATGATATCATGAATCATGACTTCTAAATCATGATGACGCTTTGTATCATGCATCATAAAAATATGTTTCATTTTTCCCACTCCTATAGACAATGTGTTATATATCTTTGAAAGCTCCCTTTTTGTATCATAGCTTGATCTTTCATATGATATCCTATATTTATTAATTCTTTTTGCATTGGAACGTGTGAAATTAAAACCAGTTCTGATGCAATATCTCTGGTCTTTTCTAAAAGTTCGCATTGTTGCTGATATGTAAATGGACTATATACACCATAAGGAATATCTAAAATACAGACATCATATGTTTTCTTTAATGTTCTCATATCACATCTTTGAATCAATAATGGATCATACCCATAATGTTCTAAATTCAATCTTGCCTGATAAGCCACATATTTATTGATATCATAACCAACAATATGGGCATTCATGCTCAATCCTTCTAAAACAACAGTTCCTACTCCACAACATGGATCAACAATCGTTTTAGATAAATCATTTCCTAAAGCAATATTAACAACTGCTCTCGCATCTCTTAAGGCTAATGAATGTGAATATGAATAAGGTTTATCATTATGTTGATTCCAGCTCATATCATTTTGATAAATACCAAAATACCATATTTCATGAATTTTTGTAATCGCAAAGATTGTTTGAGGATGATGCATATTCACTGAACCAGCAATAGGCAAGGCCATCTGCTTACATTTATCAATTGATTCCTGATATGGCACATGTGTGATTTCGTTTTTTAAATAGATGACTTTAAAATCATAATAACAATAATTCTGTTGTTCAATAAAATTGACTATTTCATCAAAACAGGCACTTTCATATAAAATATTTAATTTTCCCCTGATATAAGCACTTCTGGAATAATCAAAATCCTGATTCGTTATATAATATTTTGTTTGCATATCTTCATGAAAAATATGTCTAAATTCCATTTCACATAAGTTCTGTTCATGTGGCGAATAATTATAAATATATAAATATTTCAGCTTGTTTCCCTCATTTCTTACATTTTTGTTATCTTGATTATTTATAGTATACATAAATTTAGAAATGTTGTAAAATAGAGATACGTTTGGGAGGTGTTTTTTATTTTTGGGATTCAGTATTTAAAAACACATTTTACACATCATCAAAGATATATCATTGTTGCTGTTTTTTCAATGTTTTTACCTTTTTATATGTGTGGAGGGATTTTAATATTTTTAACACTTCGTTTATTATGGAAAGGGGAAATACAGGAAGCTTATAGACAAATACCTAAAAGTCGTTTTATTATTTATTTTAGTTTATTAAGTGCTATTGTTTCTCTGTTTTATCAAAACTATTATGGTTTTGTTTGTAGCATTGGTATTTTAGTGATTTTATCTTTTGTTTTATATTATCGTATTCATATTGATTCACGATTATTTGAATATATAACAAACTGTATTATTGTTTTAAGTATTTTTGCAGCTTTATATGGTTTAATTGAATATATTGGTATTTTGAATTCTTACAATATTGATCAATTTGAAATCATGATATTCAATCGTCCTCAAGATCGTATTAATTCCGTTTTCTTTAATGCTAATTACTATGCTATGATGATTGAATTCTTTGTTTGTTTAACTTTCTATAAAATATTAAAAATTAAAGATATAAAATTAGAATGGAAAAAATTTATTTATTATGTCGCAGTCATTGGATTAAATCTTTTTGTTTTATTATTAACTGCCTGTCGAACTGCATGGCCTGCATTAGCTGGTGGCATTTTAATTATGTTGATTGTAGACAAGCATTATAAAACATGTGCATGCATATTAGCTCTTGTTATTGTGGCTTGTATTTATTTCCTATTAAATCCATCAAAATTCCCACGTGTTGATAATATTGTTGCTTATTTCATGACACGTGCTGATATCTGGGAAGTTGCTATTCAAAATATTATAACACATCCTTTGTTTGGTGAAGGACCTATGACTTATATGCATATTTATCCATTATATCATGGTCATCCAACTGAACATGCTCATAGTATTTATTTGGATCCATTGCTTTGTTTTGGAATTGTTGGATTATTAACTATCGCTCCATATATTTATTCTAATATTCAAAGATTATATCGTTTATGGAAATTAAAAGTTGATAAGACATTGGTTGCATTGATTGTATCCTTTACAGTGATGATCTTTATTCACGGGATATTAGATTATACTATTTTCTTTGTTCAGACTGGATTTTTATACCTTTTAATTGCCAGCTCTTTTGATGTTCATAAACATGCTTTAAAAGCTTATGAAAGCCTACGTAAGTAGGTTTTTTTTATGTTATAATAAATAAGAGGAGTGCGATATCTATGCATAAATGGTTCTGGTATTCTTTAAACCCTGAAGAAAAATTTCAGCGTTATAAACATTCACTTTGGCTTTTGATTCTTGCTATCATAGTGCTGTTCATTAAGTTCGATTTGATGATTGCACTTGGTTATTCTCTTGTCCTCATTATTTTTTCATATCTTGGTTATAAGCATTTTCAAAGTGAAGCTATGGCATATAAAGAAAGAAAAAGTTGTCAAAAGACGTTATAAACGTTTTATGACAACTTTTTAAAATAATCCTAAACGATGCAATTCATGATAAATTCCATCATCCTGTACACTTTCACATATAGCATTTCCATATTGTTTGAGTTCTTTTGATCCATTTGCCATGACAACACCATATTCACAAGTCTGAATCATCGCATAATCATTCATACTATCTCCAAAAGCAATTGTATTTTGAATAGGAATATTTAAATATTCACATACCTTTTCAACAGCTGTTCCCTTATCTGTTCCTTTCATAATAATTTCACCATTAATGACATCTTGAGAAAAGATTTCATGAATGACAAAATGAAATTTATCTGATAGAACACGTTTAGGTTCTTCTAAATCTTCCTCTTTTTCACACATAAAGCATAGCTTTTGAATAGGAATAGGATTTTCATCATATTCCTTTAATGGATGAATATTAAAATGTTCTTTTTGTTCATTTAATAATCTCTGTAATTCAGAATTTAAATTTTCTCCATCTTTTAAACGATGTTTTACAAATTCATAATTCATCTTTTCATCTTGAAAAGTCATATGATTAGCTTCTAAATTATATAAAATGTGATGCTGATCAAAAATATGTCTTGCCAGTTGAATATCTTCTTGACTCAAACATGATTCAAAGATTTTTTGACCATGCACCTCAATATATCCACCCGCACTACTGATAATGCCATCGAAACCAATCGGAAAAAGTGGTCTGGCTCCTGCATAGCTTCTACCTGTACACAAAAAGACTTCATGTCCATTTTCTTGAACTTGATGAATGGCTTCTTGCACCTTTGGTGATACTCGTCCATCTGGCAATGTCAATGTTCCATCTGCATCTAAAAAGATTAATTTTTTGTCCATCAAATCCCCCCCCTATTTTCATTATAATCAAATCTCTATAAAAACCAAATTTGTTTCAAATACTGCAAATCTATAATCTCTTTTCAAAGTGTCCATCCACTGACATACCTTCAAAAAATAAAGTAAATGCTTGTGGATCAAGACCTTTAATAATATGTTTAAGTTGATTCACTTCATATTTACTAATCACTGTTACCATAACATAAGTATTTTCTTTTGTATAAGCACCTTTTCCTTGCCAAAAAGTCATTCCACGTCCCATTTCAGATAAAACTTTATTTTGAATTTCTAATTGCTTTGTAAAAATAACACATGTTACATTGATATTTTGATAATGAGTTTTATCTAAAACAAGTGTAAAACATGTTGTATAAATGGCAGAATAAATGGCTATTTCAATATGAAATAAAAATGCACACACAACATAGATTGCTAAATTAATAAATAATGATAATTTTCCTACTGAAAAATGTGGTAACTTTTTTGTAAAATAGACACCTAAAATGTCTAATCCTCCACCACTTCCAGAACAGCGTAATGTTAGACCTATACCAAATCCAGTCACAATTCCACCAATAATACAATTGGTAAGAATATCATCAACAAGTGGTGTCGTTGGAATCATGATGAATGTTAAAAAGATAGTTTGAGAAATAACAGATAATAGCGTTCTGACAAAAAAACGTTTAGAAATAGTACGATAAGCTAACATAAATAGAGGTATGTTAATCGCAAAGTTAATAATTCCTGATATATCTATTGAAGATGGAAACATGCCATTACTGATTTGTTCTAATAGTGTTCTTATGATTTGAGCAATTCCTAATACCCCACTACTATATAATTGCACAGGTACTACAAATAAATTTACTCCCAATGCAAAAATAAATGCTCCTAATATAATGAAAAAATATCTTTTACTTTCCTGATTCAAAATCATATCAATCCTCCCTTATAAAGAAAAAAACGCAGTTGCGTTTTTACATATGGTGCCGACAACAGGACTTGAACCTGCAACCTGACCATTACGAGTGGCCTGCTCTACCGATTGGAGCTATGTCGGCATCCTGTATTATTATAATACAAAAAGGAATAGATTTCTACTATTCCTTTGGCGCAATTTTCTTTAATAAACCATTATTTCGTAATCTTGGAGCCATAGCCATATACAGGATTGATGAAATAACAATGGCCATCAAAGCATTCACTGTCGTTGTTATAGCATTCCATGAAGCTAATGCTTTTGCTGCATTATCAGGAGCACCTAAAATAAAAGCTGTATAAAAATAAGAAAAAATAGGTTCTCCAATCACATTAAATAACATACCTGCTGTAGCTGATAAAATAACTGCTTTCCATAACGCTTTCCCTTGCTTATGCTGGATATGAAAAATACGATGTGCGACCAAACCAGTTATGATACCAATCCCTAATTTCAAAATAATTGTTTTAGGCGCTACAATCACATAAGCCGGATCCAACAAATCTGCAATTCCCATACCAATAGCACCTGCAATACCACCAGGTAATCCCCCTAGCAATAAAGCTGCCAACACACAAAAAGTATTTCCTAAATGAAAAGATGTAAAACCACCTGGTGTTGGAATCTTAATCTGTAAAAACATAAATGATATATAACATAAGCCAGCCATTAAACCAACTAAAACGATTTTCAATATTTTTGTATTCATATCTATCACTCTCCGTATAACTAACAGTATATATGATTATTGGTCTTATGAAAATATCCAGTTTTGTATTTTTTTATATATCCAGATTGAGTATAATAATTTCAAGGAGTGAAAAATATGTTAACTTATTCATTTAAAGAATCGGATATACCTATGTATGAATATTTATATCAATGCATTAAAAATGATATTATCCATCAAAAACTCAAACCTCATGAAAAATTACCTTCTAAACGTGCTTTTGCGAAAAATCAAAATGTCAGTCTTATTACTGTAGAGAATGCCTATCATCAGCTTCTAATTGAAGGGTATATTTATTCTAAAGAAAGAAAAGGATATTTTGTAAGTGAACTTCATTATCCCCATTATATAAAAAATCATTCTTCTGTTATGACAAAACCAAAACAAACTCATTATCGTATAGATTTAAAATCAAATTCTGTATCTTCTTTGCATTTTCCATTTTCTACATGGTCTAAAATGACACGTCAAGTCCTTTCATCTCAATCACAAGAATTGCTTTCACGTTCTCCACATCAAGGTTGCGAATCTTTAAGACGCGCTATCTGTTCACATCTTTATGCCTTTTGTGGAATGAATATTTCTCCTGATCAGGTGATTATTGGAGCTGGAAGTGAATATCTTTATAATTTAGTAATTCAATTACTAGGAAGAGATCAGATATATGCCTTAGAAAATCCAGGTCATCACAGTATTTCCCAAGTCTATCACATCAATCATGTCAATTATCATTACATTCCCTTAGATCAACAAGGCATTGATATAAAGGCACTAAGAGAAAGTCAGGCACAAATCGTGCATATCTCCCCTGCTCATCATTTCCCAACAGGTATCACAATGCCCATACAAAGACGTTTAGAATTACTTCAATGGGCAGAAGAATCCCATCGTTATATTATTGAAGATGATTATGATAGTGAATTTCGTATGCGAGGAAAACCACTTTCCCCACTCTTTCAAATTGATCAAAATGAACATGTGATTTATATGAATACATTTTCTAAAACACTAGCCCCTTCATTTCGTATTAGTTATATGATTTTACCACCTCATCTCGTTCAAATTTTTCAACAAAAATTAGGTTTCTATACATGTAGTGTATCAAGCTTTGAACAGATTATTCTTGCCGAGTTTATCCAAAACCATCACTTTGAAAAACACATTAACCGTATGCGTAACTACTATAAATCCATCCGTGATGAATTTCTTCTTCAACTTTCACAAAGCCCTCTCTTTAAGCAAATTACAATTACTGAAGAAAACTCAGGTTTACATTTCCTACTTCATTTCTCTTTGCCATATAGTGATAATTTTATTTTAAAACGTGCTCAAGATTTAGGAATCAATATGAGCATGCTTTCCCAATTTTATGACCACCCTTTTGATTCACATACAATCGTGATTAACTACTCTGGACTTTCTATCGAAGACATTCCCTTAGCTGTCCAATTACTGTGTCAGTTATTAATGGAATGAAAAAAGATGTTTTCTACACTACATAGAAAACACCTCAATATATTATAAAAAATTTATTTTCATACACAAAATACATGTCTTTTGGAAGGGAAAATCAAGATATATGAAATAAATGATTTTTATGCTTTAAAAAAGTTAAGTCAGGATATTTATATCTGTCACCTTCACTTTTTTAAGGCTTTTTATTTTTTCTGTGGAAACCTTGCATTAGGATAAATACGTTCCATTCTTTCATTTGGATAATGCTGATCTAGAAATTCTTCTACAGGATTTTGAGCATTGATTTGTCCATTCTGTCGTTCTGAATATCTTTGAATAGCTAATCCTGATATGATAATATTGATTGTCATAAAAACAATAAAACACCATGAAAGAATTGTTCCTGTTTTCTTTGGGATTTTTTCAATTAAGTCTGATAATTTTGGATAAATAATTTTAATCCAAATCACAGCTACAATCCCCCAGAAGAAACAGAATAATAAATTAATACGTCCTCCTAAGTTAAAAGGAAGATGACTGTAATCCCAAAAGATTGTTCCAAAAACTAATTCTGTAAAAACACTACATGCATATTCATAAGCTCCACCTACAACCGTTCCAAACAAGAAAATAAAACGGTCACTTTTATAACGATACTGATATAACAGTAAAGTTGATAAAGCACAGCCAATTCCCCAAACAATAGAAAAAGGACCATAAATCACACTACTACGACTCATCCATATGCCTGTTGTATAATGACACCATAATGTTTCAACAATATCTCCTAAAAATGCACCAATAAGAAATAACCATAATAATTTATAAAAAGAACATCCTTCAGCAAATACAGTTGATTTTTCAACTTTTGGCTCATTTAAAATTTCTTTTTTATCAAGATTTGGAAATGCATTCACAAAATGTTTAAGTGTCCATTCAGATATTCTCATGCCTAAACGATCTGCCGTTCTTTGCATGTTTTCTGATACCTCTTTAATGACACCTTTTTTCACACGTGAACGTGTACTTAAAATACCTGTGATTGTTCCAACAAAATCGACTGCCATCACAACACCCATAATAATCAAGAGAATCTCTCCAACGGATGAAGGAATCAAATGAACAGCATTTAAAAGTGTTGGTTCAATAAATTCAACACAGATGATAGCCATCAACCCCCAAAGAATTGTATAAGGCATGTGCACATAACTACCGAATTGGAATCTCTTTCTTGAATAATCCCACCATTTATGGTGAAAAATTTTCTGTAAGAAAAAACCTGTCATATATACAACAAAGGAAGAAATAATTGCTCCTCCTAAGAACATAAAAAACCATTGATTATGAAGTTCATGTAATAAAATAAAAAACAAAACTCCACAAATACCATAGGATGGGCAATATGGTCCATATAAAAATCCAACATCAACAAACTTCTTACGACGATATGCCGCAAGAATAGTTCCTATGATCCAACCGACAAAAGAATAAACAAAAAATATCCATAATTGATCATAAATTAACTTTTCCATCATTTCCCTCCAACATAGTCTATATGATACTATCATAGATATATGAATAATACATGAAGAAAAAAGAAAAAAATCAGAAAGATTTCTGATTTTCATCCCATTGTTTCACAACTCGACATGGATTTCCATAAGCAAGACTATGTGGTGGTATATCTTTGGTCACTACACTTCCTGCCCCAATGACACAATCATCACCAATCGTGACTCCTGGCATGACGGAAACATGTGCGCCAAACCAGACATTACTTCCCACACGAATAGGCAAAGCAATTTCTAATCCCTGATTACGTTTTTGATAGTCTAGAGGATGATTTGCTGTATAAAAACCACAATATGGACCTACAAAAACATAATCACCCATTGTGATACTTCCACCATCCATAAAATAACAAGAGCTATTAATAAAAACATTCTTTCCTAATTGAATACGACTTCCATAATCACACATAAATGGACTTATAATTTCCAGATTTTCTGGATAATAACCTAATAACTGTGTCAAGATGTCTTTTCTTTTTTCAACATCCCCAGGTCTTGTATGATCTAAATCAAAACATAGATCTTTAGCTTTTATGCGCATTTCTAATAATTGAGCATCATTATTGGCATCATACCATTCTCCACGTTCCATCTTTTCTAATTCACTACTCATGACTTTCTCCTTTTAAACCATTTTTTAACCATTCCATCGGAATATCAGCACTTGGATACCCAGCTATCAAAATAGCTTGAGCATGAACACCATAATCTCCTGTCTGTATAACAGCTTTACAGCGATCTCTCATCTGATAATATTCAGGAATATAATGCATCACATGAATATTTTTAGCATCAAATAAATTTTCAACAACATGATAATCTTTGAGATTGTGTTGAAGCATATCTTCTGTCACAATAGCCCCTTCAAAATCACCACATTCCACTAATGTTTCAATAACATCCTGAAAAGATGGAGACCCTGTGACAACACCTAAATCAAGATATTCAACATCTTCACTTAATGGATATAAGGACTTTTTTGTTGTCCCACTTCCTGCATCCGCAATAAATAACATTTCTCCATGACGCATTCTTGCAACAATACTCGCTAATTGAGCATTCAAAATTCTTTTTTTCATCATTTTCACCCTCACTTATTAAAAGTCTTTTAATAAGTATATTATGCCACGTTCTTATAAAAAAATCAAGTTTTCTAAACTTGATCTAATAAAAACTTTAAACTCAATAAATATATTCCTTGCATATAATATTCATTATAATCTTGTTGATAATATATTTTTGGCATAAAAGCTTCTGGTATATACTGTAGACAAATTTGTTCAATAGCCTCTATATCACTAGCCAAAATAGCTTCACCTGTCAAAACAACAGTTGAAGGATTTAAAATGGATGCAATACAACAAAGTGATAATGCAACATTTTCAACAGAATAATCTACATGTTGCTTTTGTGAAAGAAAATGAAAAAATGGTAAATACAGAATTTCTCCTGCAATTTCATTTCTTCCTTCTAGTAGTTGACCATTGATCATACTTCCACAACCTGGACCACTATTGGATGGATAAGTCACAAAACATATATCTTCATGAAGCTGTTGTGAAGCATAATAACCATAAGCCGTGTAATTCATATCATTTTTTATGATAATTGGACAAGACATTTTCTGTTCTAATTGTTCTTTAAGAAGCCATCCTTTCAATTCAGGAATATCAGATTCTATTAATATTCCATTAGATACAATGGCTGGAACTCCTATTCCAACAATTTGAATATGTGAATCACGATGATATATATCTACAATCTTTTTAATAAGCATTTCCTGTTCAAGTGAATCTAGCTCTATGGTTTCTTTTTGAAGAATTTGAGATAGAGCATTTTTGATTTCATAACAAAGATAATTCTGATTATTTTGTCTTTGAATGAAAATAGATAAAATATGAAAAAAGTCTTCTTGAATCACAAACCTTTGTGTAGGTCTTCCCATTGCTAAATGAACTTCATCACTGACTTGAACGATACCTTTATGAACAAAATCATTCAAAATCGTCCCCACTGTCGCAACTGTCAATGAAGAAAGCTGCGCTAATTCTTTTTTAGTCATATGAGGATTTTCAATCAACAATCTTAAAACTGTATGATCATTTTGTTGTCTTAATTTTCCTGTCCCTATTCTTGTCATGATATACTCCTTATCACTGGGGCAGTACATTCAATAGGATTACCCTCACTATCTATAATTTCAGCTACCCAGTTATCTTTAATCTGTGTTAAAGGAAAACGAATTGTTTTTCCTTCCATCTGTTTTTTTAAAACTTCTAGTGATTCAAATTCAAAGCTTGGAAGACAATTGCTTCCAAAAAGATGCTCTTCGTTAACTTTTTGATATGCAAACAAACCCAAACGAAATCCATCAATATCAAATACACTATAAATATCATCACGAATTGTGACTGGTTGTTGTAAAAATTGTTCATAAAAAGATATAGCACGTGACATATCATGCACACATAAATACATGGAATAAATACGACAAAGCATATTAATCCTCAATCATGGTAATAGCTTCACTGATAGATGATACGATATGTGTTGCTTTTTCCTGAACAATTTGTGGTGAATCATGAAATGTAAATGAACAATCAGCACTTTCTAACATAGGGATATCATTATAAGAATCTCCTATGCCATAGACCATATCCAAATGCAATAATTCTTTCAATTTCTTGACCGCTTCTCCTTTAGAACATCCTCTTTTGACAATATCTATATATTCTTTATTTTGAAAAGCAATAATTTCTTTGTATGTTTCATTTAAATCCTGTGTCCACTGTTTGGCCTGTTGTTCATGAACAGCATTAATTGATAATCCAAAAATATGTTCATCTCCAATACAATCAATAGACTCTACATATGTTTGAGCTATTGGAATTTTTGAATCTTTCACTAATGTATAAATACGAAAATCTGCCTGAATAGAAACTTCAGCTTTTTGATGATATTGTTGATAAATAGCTTTCATAATATCTTTAGATATTGTCTGTTCATATAAGACATGACATTCTTTATCTAAAATGCAAGCCCCACTGCTTACAATATAAAAATCTGGTTGAATACAATCTTTGATATAATGTTGTACACCTATCAATGGTCTACCTGTACATAATCCAAATAAATGATGTTTTTGAAAATGAACAATAGCTTGTTGGTCATTTTCTTTGACTCCATCTTCAAAATATAATGTTCCATCAAAATCACTGGCTAATGCTTTCATTGTTGACTCCTTTTAAATAATAATCTATCATCTGTAATTCTTCTATCTTAATGCAATGAGGAATTTGTTTATGTAAAACCAATTGTTGGCATTTGGCAAGTGGCATCCATTGAACTTCTTCCACTTCTTCTTTTTGCAAGACAAAATCGCCATCATACCATAAGACATAAACATGCGAAACTTGTACATTATGAAATGGTTTTTCATGAAATACATTGTGGCTATTGCTGTAACTTGTACCAATATAATGTAATTCACCCTTTGTCGCCTCGACTCCCAGTTCCTCTTTTAATTCACGTAATGCCGAAGTTTCAAAGTCACTTCCTGCTGGAATATGACCAGCACTTGAAATATCATAACATCCTGGATAAGAATCTTTATTGAGGCTACGTTTCTGTAAGAGAATTTCGACATCCTGCTTTTTTCTTAATAACCAGACATGGCTAGTACGATGACGAATGCCATGACGATGTGCATATTCTCTTTCTACAATTTCTCCCGTTGGATTTCCCATTTCATCTACGATATCTAAATATTCCATCAACTCATCACCTCTTTCTATTCTACTACATTTTACATTTTAAATGAAAGATAAAACTCTTAAAACCCATATCCAAAATGTTAAAGAAAAACCACTGAGTAATGTTGTTAACATAACAACATTACTGCTTAAAACACCAGCATGTCCCATATTCTTTGCCATGACATAACATGTCACTGTTGATGCTGAACCTAGCATAACCAAAATAGCTATTAACTGTTCCTGACGAAAACCTAAGATGATAGCAAGTGGTAAAAACAGGAAACAGAATCCAAACAATTTAAAGAAAGATGCTAAAAAGGCAGGTTTTATCTGACTGATAGCTTTATCCAAACGAAAAGAAGCGCCCATCGCTATCAAACCTAACGGTGTGGCCATATTGGCAACATAGGATACACTTTTTGAAAGAATGGTCGGCATTGGTAAAGAACATAAAGACCATAAAAATCCAACTGCAATCCCAATAATAATGGGATTCTTGAATATTCCTAGACATGTCTTTTTCAATAAATCACGATTGACTCCATCAGCATGAGGCTGATAGAAAGACAGGATAATCACAGCAAATATATTATATAAAGGTACACTTCCCATAATCATTAATGGTCCCATTGTAGAACTTCCATATATGTTTTGAATTAAAGCGACTCCCAGCAAGGCTGCACTACTGCGATACGTTGCCTGAATAAATTCACCTTGAATACTTTTATCTTTTAAAAATCTTGATATCATCATCGCAATCAAAATACTTATAAGTGTCACAACAAAACAAAATACAACAAAAGAAAAATTCCACACTTCTAAAAAATCAACTGTCGCCAAATCTTGAAACAAAAGAACTGGTAACGGAAGCATAAAGACAAAACGATTTAATTGAGAAGCAAATTCTTCACTCATCCACCCTAACTTTCTTAAAAGCATTCCTAAAACCATCATCAAGAAAACTGGAACTGTTGCATTGAAACTAAATAATAAACTATCCATATCTAAACCTCATCAGGAAATAATATTTTTAAAATACGTTCTAAGCCCTGATTTTCAATAGCACAACAAACCAGATCTGCTTTTTGTTTTAATGCTTCAACAGCATTCCCCATGGCAACACCAACTTCACAATATTCAATCATTTCCATGTCATTCAATCCATCCCCAAAAGCATATGTCTGTTGACGACTCACATGATAATAATCCAAAACTTTTTGAATGCCGACAGCTTTAGAAATCGTTGGTGAAAAGAATTCAAAAGCATTTTCACTGCCATGTTCATCATGGTAAATAACACTGCCAAATTTATCCTGAATATAATTTTCTATTTTTGCTTTATCTTTATTTAAAACATTAGCTTCTATCTTGATTGTTCTTTTTAAAACCTCATCTTTATCAAAATCCAATTGGAACATTTCTTTCATACCAGCCTGAGAAAAGAAATCATAAAGTTCATGATAGCTAGGATCAATATAAATCGCATCGGCTGTTTCTAACATATAGTCACATCGCAAGTCTTCTAGCATCTGAACAGTTTTCACACACAGTTTGTAATCCATTCTATCTTCATAAATAGATTGCCCATCAATTTCAACATATCCACCATTGGCCAATACATATCCATCAAATCCCACATTTAATAAATACTGATTGATCATAGCTTTAGGTCTACCACTAGATATAAATATTTTATGTCCCTGTTCTTGAATTCTTTTTAATTGGTAAAGAGCACCTTGTGGTATGTCAGGAATACCTCTAGCAGTATCCAATAATGTTCCATCAACATCAAAAAATAATATTTTTGATTGCATGATTCCACCCCCCATAACTGATATCTATTATATAAGTTTTTGATTGATTTTGCTTTCTTTTTTCAAGAATGGAAATAGAAAAAGACAAACATTCCGTTTGTCTTTACTCACTACGTAACGCTGAAACAGGATCACTCTTTGCTGCTTTGCTGGAAGGAATAATACCACCAATCAAAGTTAAAACAACGCTAAGCACAACTAAGATGACACCACCTGCCACTGGTAAAGAGGCACTGACATCAACATTACCAGCAATCGAATGAATAATCATGTTTCCTGGTATCAGCAACAACAATGTAATCACAATACCTAAAACACCTGCAAGTAATCCTATAATAAATGTTTCGGCATTGAAAACTTGTGAAATATTACGTTTAGACGCACCTATTGCACGCAAGATTCCAATTTCTTTTTGTCGTTCTAAGACACTGATATAAGTAATAACACCAATCATAATAGAAGATACGACTAAAGAAATAGCGACAAAGGCAATCAGTACATAACTAATCACATTAATAATGTCAGTTACTGATGACATTAAAGTACCTACATAATCTGTATAAGAAATCACTTTATCTTCATCAGTTTTTTCCATTTTGGCATTATAATCATCTAAAATATTCACAACATTTTGTTTTGTTTCAAAATCTTTTGGATAAATATTAATACCACTAGGTTCATCAAAATCAGCATATCCTAATGTTTTTAAATTATTTTCATAAGTTGAAGTTTCTGTTGTCATAAGTGATACCATAAGTTCAGACAACTCTTCTTCACTCATATTCATTTGAATAGCTTCAGAAAATGCAGTTGGATCAATTTGAATCGCTGATTGCATATTTTGAGCTAATGTTCCCATTTGTTTAGACATTTGAGCACTGATTTGTTCTTCTAAGAATTGAGAAATCTGTGCTGTATATTGTGTCATCATTGTTTGAATCTGATTTTGTAATAATGTTTCAAACTGCCCTGTTAAACCACTATCTTGAAATAATTGAATGACATTTTGTTGAATCAGACTTTGTGCACGAAATGTTTTAATATAAGTCATAAAATAAGTCTGTATCTGAGTTGAATCCGTCAACTGATTTTCAACCATATAATTTTGAAAATCAGTTGTGATACTTTGACTTAAAGATTCAATCTGTTCTCTTGTAAACTCAACATTTAATTGTGATAAGATTGCATCCATATCAATAGAAGGCATATTTGACATATCTAATTGAATCTGGCTTAAATCCAAATCACCCATTCCTTTTGTCAATTGACTTTGATCTATTGAAAACGCACTCTTTAACTTCTCTGTATCAACACTAAACAATGAATTCATATCAAACTCTTTATTATTAGCTTCATTAAAAGCATTACCTGTAAACACATCAATATCTTTATTTTCTAATTGTTTTTTCACAATTTCACTTGCTTGAGCTTGTTCTATCACATGTGTTGTCAGTGACTGGGGATAACCAATACCCGTTTGAAGCATTGTCGCTGTTGTTCCTTCGGCTGGTTGAACAATCCCAACAATTTTTATAGTTTCACCATTTTCAATCAATTTTTTCATATAGGATTGATTATCTGTTTTATCTCTATATAAATCATATTCTTCATCATATTCATAATAATCTGCTGCATTGACAAGCTTAAACTCTTTTCCTAATACATCTTCATATGAATAAGTATCTGTATTCTCTGGAGCATTGACTTCTTCCTCTTGAGAGAACTTATCTACCATATCATCTAATTCAGAAAAATCTCTTAACCCCAATGTATAAGACATCAAATCATTAATCTTACCATTTTGTGTTAAAACCAGAACACACTCATTATAAGCCTTTGGCCAACGTCCCGCTTTAATATCATATTGATCTACATATAGACTTTCATCACTAGGCATTTCATAAAAGACATCGGTACTCATCATTGTTGACATCATGCTGTTTCCACTACTTGAAGAACCTAAACCAAGTGATTGAAATGATTTATCAGGATGAACCTGTCTGATATTTTCTGTATCTGTACTATATATTTGTGGTGATACATTATACGTATACTCTACAGCATTTGTATATTCTTTAATATCACTGTCACCACTATCTAAATATTCTTTTAAAGAAGTCAAGTCATTAGAACCAATCTTTGAAAACATATTAGTAATCATTTGAATAACTTGTATCTGGCCTTCTTCTTTATTTTCACTTTGACCATCTTGCACATCTACCATCATAGATGTCATATCAAAACCTGTACTTTGTATTTGCAGTGGATATTCAGATAATGTTTCTTCTTCAATTGATTGAATATATTGATTGACACCATTAGAAAGTGATAATATCAATGCAATCCCAATAATTCCAATAGACCCCGCAAAAGATGTTAAAATCGTACGGGCTTTTTTGGTACGTAAGTTATTAAAACTTAAAGATAAAGCCGTTAAAAAGGACATTGAAGATTTTCCCATGTTTTCATGTCTTGGTTTATCCAATTCATGTTCACTGACTTCATATGGATCAGAATCACTACGGATTGTTCCATCTCTTAATTCAACAATACGTGTTGCATAAGCTTCTGCCAATTCAGGATTATGTGTTACCATTACAACAAGACGATCTTTGGCAACTTCTTTTAACAGTTCCATAACCTGAACACTGGTATCACTATCCAATGCACCAGTAGGTTCATCGGCAAGTAAAATATCTGGATCATTAACCAAAGCTCTTGCAATGGCGACACGCTGCATTTGTCCTCCAGACATTTGATTTGGTTTCTTGTGTCCCTGATTACCTAAACCCACCTTTTCCAAAGCTTGCTTTGCTCTCTTTTTACGCTCTGCTTTAGAAATACCTGATATCGTTAAAGCCAATTCAACATTAGCCAGGACAGTCTGATGAGGAATCAGATTATAGCTTTGAAAGACAAAACCTATGGTATGATTACGATAGGAATCCCAATCTCTATCTTTATACTTTTTAGTCGAAATGCCATTGATAATCAAATCACCTTTATCATAACGATCTAATCCACCAATAATATTTAAAAGTGTTGTCTTTCCACTTCCACTTGGTCCTAATATCGCAACAAATTCATTATCTCTGAGATTAAGACTTACGCCATCTAATGCCTTTTGAACTAAATCACCTGTTTTATATTGTTTATATATATTCTGAATTTGTAGCATTCTCTTATCCCCTTTATATAGAATATATACTATTAAATCCTTTTTATTTGAATTGAAAATGAACATTTAAATATTTCTATCGTATATCGACATATTTCCCCGGAAATAGTCTTCTTTTTATATATTCCCACAAAAAAAGAATATACATGCCTAACATATATATTCTCTATATCTTATATAATCGTGATTGTTTTTGAAACATAATTTTCGCTATCATGCCCTATTAAAATATTCATTGTTCCTTTTTCAATCACATGATTCATTGAATCATCCCATATTTGAAATGCTTCTTTACCCAAATGAATTTTTACTTTTTGTGAAGAATCAGCTTTTATCATTCCTTTCCAAAAAGCTTTCAATTCTTTATAGCGACGACAAATACTTGATTCATTATCAATAATATAGACTTGAACAACTTCACAACCATCATTTTGACTCTCATTGATAACATCCAAAGTAATATCTAATCCATGCTTTTGAATTTCATCTAGAGTTAATTGTGTTTGAGAAATATTAATATTCTGATATGAAAATTGACTATAACTCAATCCATACCCAAAAGGATATAATGCCTTTCCACTCATATCGGCATAATCCTCTTTTGCTCCCGAATCTTTTCCATTATAATAGCATGGTAATTGCATTGATGAACGTGGAATAGACATAGATAGACGACCACTAGGATTGTTATTTCCTAGTAAAGTCTCAGCAATAGCTAATCCTCCTAAATTACCTGGATACCATGCAGCTAAAATAGCTTGACTCTGCTCAATAATATTTCCTATAGAATGTGGTCTTCCCTGAATCAGTACTGTCACAATCTTCTTGTTAACTTGATAGATTTCATTTAGAAGTTCCTTTTGAATCCCATCTAAATCTAAACAAGCTTTATCAACATTTTCTCCACAATTCATTTCATCTTTATCATAACTTGTTTTTACTGCCCCATTACTTTCAAATTCTGTTTTAAAATTTCTAGCACTAGAGCCTCCCAATACTAATACAACCATATCACTTTCTTTTGCTAAATCAATTGCTTCCTGAAGATATTGAGTTGACTGGTCTCGCACTTTACAACCTAACGCATAGCAAACTTCCACATCATGAGGCACCATTTCTTTTAAGCCCTTATAAACTGTGTATACATCTTCTTCTCTTTGAAAAGATGTATAATCACCTAACATATTCATATATGTATGTGCATTAGGTCCAATAACTGCTATTTTTTTTATTCCTTTTATTGGTAAAATACCATTATTCTTTAAAAGAACTTGACATTCTCTCGCTGCCTGTAATGCTAATTCCTCAGCATGAGATATATAATTTTGAACATCCTTATGTTTAAATAGACCCATTTCATCTTTTAATTTCAAAATTCGTTTCACACTTCTATCCAAAATTTTCTCATCCAAATAACCTTTTTCTACGGCTTCATCTAAATGTGTATATACATTATCCCACAAACTTAAATCTACACCCGCACAATTTGCTTTTGCTGCTGCTTTTGCAGCATCTGGTTCCATCATCAACAAACGATCCAAAGCACATCCATCAGCCATGACTATTCCGTCAAATCCGTATTCTTCTCTTAAGATGTGTTGAAGTAGGTTTTTATTTACATGGCAAGGTATTCCATCAATTTCATTATATGCTGCCATAACTGCTTTAGCTCCAGCTTTGACACCCTTTTCCACCGGTGGCAAATATATTTCTCTTAATTCTCTTGGGCCAATAGAAGCCGCTCCTGAATTATGTCCACCTTGCGCAGCTCCTTGAGCACATAAATGTTTCAATACAACTGCAACTTTATTTTCAGGATTATTTTGAAATCCTTGAACAGCTGCTGATGCCATCTCACTTGTCAGATAAGGATCTTCACTAAAGCATTCTTCACTACGACCCCATCTTGGATCTCGCATAACATCAAAAGCAGAAAACAAAGCAAGATTCACACCCTTTTGAGCTAATTCATTGCTAGCTTCTTGGCATATCTTTTTTAACAGATTTGGATTCCATGACATTCCCATAGAAATATTAGCTGGATACATCATGCTATGTAGACCTTGATGTCCATGAACACATTCTTCACTAATCAATGCCGGAATTTTCAAACGCGTATGTTCCTGTATATAATCTTGAACCATTGTAATGACTTTAGAGCTATCTTCTTTATCAATCCCATTAACTTCATTCATTCCAGACCAGGGATCTGCACGTAAAATTCCATAAATAGCTCCTACTCCACCATATTTTTGAATATGATCTTTGAACACTTGTGTTAATTCAAATTTTCCATCCTGATTTTTTTTAAAAACTTGCCATCCATAAAGATGCTGATTCAATTGTCCTACCTTCTCCATTAAAGTCATTTGTGATATAAAATCATCAAGAGCTTTTTCGTTTTCCCATCTCATGACTTATTCTCCTTTATTAATATAGTCAAAAACTTTAAAATTCATTTTATCAATATTTTCTTTATCCATTTCACGTAAAATCTCAAAGAGGACTTCTAAAACAATGAACTGTGACATTTCAGTTACAAGCGTACTTCCTTCTTTTCCTATTTCTTTTCCCGCAGTCAATAAAACAACATCAGCAATTTTAGCCAAATGCGACTCTTCATGATTAGTCAAAGCTATAATTTTAGCTCCACTTTTCTTTGCCAACATAATAGACTCTATTGTTGATTCATTTTCACCAGAAATACTAAAACCAATTGCTAAATCTGACGATGTAATCATATTTGCATATAATACTTTTAAGTATGTTTCTCTAGCCGCAATAGCTTTATACCCTAATGAAGCAAAACGCATCTGTGATGCTAAAGCAGTTAATCCTGAAAATCCACTTCCAAACATATAAATCGTCTGACTATTCATAATCATTGATACTGTTTGTCTCATTTTCTCTTTATCTAGTAACTGCGTTGTTTCTTCTACCATTGTATGAATACGATTGAGTGTAGTGGGTAAATTCTGGTGAATTTCTTCTTCATTTTTTTGAATTTCTAATATAACCTGTTGCTTTAATTCATAATAACCAGAAAAACCTAAACGTTTGCAAAAACGTAAAATAGTTGTTTCCCCAACTTCACATTGATTTGCTAAATCTCCAATACTTAAATATGTGATTTGTGGCATATGCTGACTCATATATAAAGCAACTTTCTTTTCAGATTTCGTAAAATCTGGGAAAAGACTTTTTATTCTGAGAATGATTTCATTGTTCATAATATATCCTCCTATGATAATGAAATGACTTATTTCTTTTAGCATTACCAAAAGAAATAAGTCTATGTTATATTTATTGTTGATTCATTTTATCACTAACTCTAACAAATGGTATGTAGATTACAACATCTAATGCTAATAAAGCAAGAGAAAGAATTGCAGCCATTATATCTCCACCAGTAGCAAAGAAAGCATAGAAACCTGGTGGCGTTATCCAAGGAACTTGGGCAATAACTTTTCCTACAATATCTAAACTTGTTAATATGTAAGCAATAATCAAATTAATAGATGGAACTATAATTGCCGGAATCATAAAAATTGGATTCATAACAACTGGCAAACCAAACATAATTGGTTCTGAAATATTAAACAACGATGGAACAAGTCCTAATCTAGCCACTGCTCTATTATCTTTACGTTTTGAAACAATAAAGATTGCAATAATTAATGCAAGGACACAACCGCCTCCTCCAATCAATCCATACATATTCATGAAAGGCTCAGTAATAATATTTGGGATTGGATTTCCAGCAGCACTAGCATTAATATTTTCTGTTAAAGCTTCTAGCATTGGCGCACTTCTAATTGGTGATAAAATCGAAGACCCATGAATACCAAAAACCCATAATAAATCAGATATAAATTGTAGAAAGATTAATCCCCATGAAGATAATACAAATCCACTTAAAGGTTTAGAAATAATTGCATTAACTAAATCTGGAATAGTAAGTCCAGCAAAATAATCTAATCCAAATACAATACATGCAAATATAACAATTACCAACAATTCTGGAATTAAAGCATTGAATGATTTTTCGATTGCTGGAGGTACATTTTCTGGCATTTTGATTCTTAAACGTTTAATAGCAGCAAATCGCATAAAAATTTCTGTTCCAATCAATGCAGTTAAGATGGAATAAATCAAACCGCTACTAGATGTCAGATTTTGTGAAAACATACTTGAAATAGTGACTGGATCAGTTAACCCTTCTACAACAACTTGTTGTGTTGTTGGCATCAACATAAACATTAAAGCTACAGCCAATCCACCAGCATGGATTTTTGTAAATCCTGAATTAGCTAATTCTGGTTTGTTAGTTAAGTAATAATCAGCTAAATTACTAGCAGTTGTAAAAGCAATTAAGACTGATAAAACTCCTAATGTTCCTTGATTGACAATGGTTGTTAATCCTGAAAAAATATCACTATTGAAAAAATTGACTGCTAACGCATTAAACAATGTAAACATAGAAGCTGCCATAACTAATGGCATAGAAATAATAAAGCTATCTTTAACAGCACTTAAATGACGTTGCTGTGATAATTTTGTTGCTATTGGCAAAAGCTTATTCGCTATTGTCTCTATCATAATTTTCCTCCTCGACTTCTTTTTACTCCCCTAGGTTTGTTATAATGACTTTAGCATAGCGCTTTCAGATAATCAATAATTTTCCTTTTTAAACAAGATTTATGGGATTTTTATTCCAATTTGAGTATTTTATTCTTTTTGCGATAATAAAAATGGAATTTTATCTTTCAAAAAAAGAACCATCATCCAAAATAGTTCTATCTTATTTTTTAACTGGTTCATATAAACCTGTCATATCAACATTCTCTAATTGTAATAACTTGATTTTATTATCAATACCACCCGCATATCCTGTTAAACTTCCATCTTTTCCTACAACACGATGACATGGAATAATGATGGATATAGGATTATGTCCAACAGCCCCACCTACTGCCTGAGCTGACATTGTTTTTTTATTTAATGTTTTTGCCACCTTTTTAGCAATTTCCCCATAAGTCATTGTTTGACCATAAGGAATCTCACACAATATTTTCCATACCATCTGTTGAAACTGTGTGCCTTTTGGTGTTAATTTTAAATCATTGATGGAAGGTTGTCTTTGATGAAAGTAATCATCTAACCATTTTTGAGTTTGTATCAATATGGGATGATCATCCTTCTCTATGATATTTTCTTTGATATTTCCTAAAAAGTATTTCTGCCCTTCAATCCACAATCCAATCAATCCCTCTTCATCACATACCAACAAAAGATTGCCTAAAGGCGACTGATAATATGTCTGATAATACATAAGACTCACTCCTTATCACCATTTTATCATTCCCTATTTTTCTATACAACTATTCTGTCATATATAAGTTCATTCTTGATGAATATGATAATCATAATGAAGTCTCAAATGAAATAAAAAATGCAGTCTTGACAACAAGAAAGTTTATTTATATAATACAGGCGTATAGAAAAAAGGCGATGAATAGAAGAGTAATTGTTATGATTGATAACAAGAGAGTCCTGATGGTGGAAATGGACAATCATAGTAACGATGAATAAAGACTAGGAGCCGTATTTTGGATCGTATGTGATAAAATAACGTGTGCCGCGTTACAGGCTAGACTCTGATAGGAGTTGAAAAGGTTTATGCAGTGATGCATAAATGAATGAGGGTGGTAACACGATAATCTCTCGTCCCTTGCGGATGGGAGTTTTTTTATTGGAAAGGAGATATTATGGAAGAAAGACATTTTAGTGAACAGGAATTAGTAAGACGTGAAAAGTTAAATTTTTTAAGAGAAAAAGGTATTGATCCATTTGGGCAAAGATTTGATGTCACTGCTTTTTCAACAGAGATCAAAGAAAAATATGCAGGAAAAACACATGAAGAATTAGAAGAAGCTGCGATTGAAGTCAAAGTTGCTGGAAGAATTATGACAAAACGTCGTAAAGGTAAAGTATGTTTCATGCATATTCAAGATAAAGAAGGACAAATCCAAATTTATGTCAGAAAAGATGTTATTGGTGAAGACAGTTATGAAGTTTTAACAAAAAGTGATATTGGAGATATCATTGGGATTGTTGGGACTGTCTTTGTGACAAATACTGGTGAATTATCTGTCAAAGCTTCTGAGTATATTCACTTAACAAAAGCATTACGTCCTTTACCAGAAAAATATCATGGTTTAAATGACGTTGAAGAAAGATATAGAAGAAGATATGTTGATTTAATTATGAATGAAGAAGCAAGAAAGATTGCTTTTACAAGACCAAAGATTATTCGTTCTATTCAACATTATCTTGATGGTTTAGGATATACTGAAGTTGAAACACCTGTATTAAATCCTATTTTAGGTGGTGCTTCTGCTCGTCCATTTATTACACATCATAATACTTTAGATATGAATTATTATTTAAGAATTGCGACTGAATTGTCTTTAAAAAGATTAATTGTTGGTGGTATGGATGCTGTTTATGAAATTGGACGTTTATTTAGAAATGAAGGTATGGATAGAACTCATAATCCAGAATTTACAACAATTGAAGTTTATAAAGCATTTAGTGATCTAGAAGGAATGATGGATTTAACTGAAGGTATCATTTCTAATGCAGCGAA
The DNA here is from genome assembly GCF_012027715.1 of Massilimicrobiota sp. SW1139. Lineage (NCBI taxonomy): Bacteria > Bacillati > Bacillota > Erysipelotrichia > Erysipelotrichales > Erysipelotrichaceae > Massiliimicrobium > Massilimicrobiota sp. SW1139. The sequence goes on from NZ_SJOR01000023.1 coordinate 26,675, forward strand.
AGATGTTTGTGGTACATATGATATTGAATATAAAGGACATCAACTTTCTTTAGCTCCTGGATTTAAACGTATTTCTATGACAGATGCTATTAAAGAACAAACTGGAATTGATTTTGCAGGAGATATGACTTTTGAAGATGCGAAAAAATTAGCTGAAGAACATGGTATTGAAGTCGAAGCACACTTTGGTTATGGTCATATTATTAATGAATTCTTTGAAAAATATGTAGAAGAAACAATTGTTGATCCTACATTTGTTTATGGACATCCTGTAGAAATTTCTCCACTAGCAAGAAAGAATCCTGAAGATCCTCGTTTCACACAGAGATTTGAATTATTTATCTGTGGTAATGAATATGCAAATGCATTCAATGAATTAAATGATCCCGATGATCAATATGAAAGATTTGCAAATCAGTTAAAAGAAAAAGAACTTGGAAATGACGAAGCTAACGAAATGGATTTAGATTATGTAGAAGCTTTGGAATACGGATTACCTCCAACAGGTGGAATGGGTATGGGTATTGATAGACTTGTTATGTTATTAACTGGTCAAGAATCTATCCAAGAAGTTATCTTGTTCCCTCAGATGAAACCACGTAATAAATAGCGATAAAAACAAGATAATTTGAATTGTTTTAACTCAATAAATAATAAAAATAAAAAGCATAACTTAAACAATAATCATCTCTATAAACGAAATGATATTGAGTTTATTGTTATGCTTTTTTTATTTGACTCTCATAGCGAGATTTATGATACTGGCATACAAGTGGCATACACTATATTATAATTTATCAATATATTCAATTAAGTTCTTACGACTTTTTTCATAAATATGTGCATACGTACTTCGTAACATTTCTACACTATGCCCCAATCTATCAGCAATTAATAATTCAGAAATCACAGGATTTGATAATAAATAACTTGCATGAGAATGTCTTAGTCCATGTACTGTTATTTTTTTAACCCCAGATTTTTTTACATCTGCATTAAACCATCTTCTAAGTGTAGCTATAGAGATGTAAGTTTGATCCTTATATAAATAATAATCGTCATTAAATCCATCCTGTTGAGAAACAATAATATATCGCCTTTTTAATTTTTCTACCAATCTATCTGGTAATTGAATAATTCTATTTGAACGTGAAGTTTTAGGTGATGTTATTTGTGATGTAATCGCACTTAATGATTTAGATATTCTTAGTTTATTATTAATAAGATCGACATCTTTCCATTGTAAAGCACAGAATTCACCAATACGTAGACCTGTAAGAAACATAAATTCATAAATATCCCTTTTATATTCATCTTCAACGCTATTAATAAATTTGTGATATTCATCTATTTCCCAAAAATTTTCTTCACTAGATTGTCTTTTTATAATCTTATTTGGATCTTTAGGTGGTTTAACTTTATGGCATGGATTCTTTTGTAACCAGTCATGATCAACAGCATATGTGAATAAACCTGACAGGTGTAGTAAAATATTACGTGTAGATGATTCGCCATAAATTCTCCCATCATATCCATTTTGTGAAATAGCATTAATCCAACGTGTAATTTCTAATGTTGTAATATCATCAATATAACGATTACCAAAACTAGGTGATATAACATATGTTTCAAATCTCTTATAAGCCTTGAGAGTAGATAATTTAATATGATTGGGAGCATCTTTATGATACTCCACAATCAAATCATTTAATTTTAAACGAGTTGGTAAAATATTATTATATTGTTTCAAAAATTCTGCTTCTGCTAATTTTGCTGCTTTTTTACTTTTAAATCCCCTACGTTTATAATTCTTTCTTTTTCCATTTTCATCTTTCGGTAGTTTTCCATAGAATGACCATGTTCCATTACTTTCTTTTTGTTGAGCCATTACATTGCTCCTACAATAGCATTGTGATAATTCTTTCTATTGATGTCATCTTGTTTACGTTTTTCAACAGTCTGTTTACTTATAATAGCCTTACTTTTATTACTGACATCTAAACCAATATAGTCATCTTGGAAAGCACGAATAATTTTTTGAGGAAACATATAGTTTTTACCTGTCTTAATACCATCTATTATTCCTACTTCTCGTAACATTGATACAGTATTCACATGAACATGTAGAAATTCAGCTACTTCTTCTCTTGTTAACATTTTTAAATCTTCCATATTATATATCACTCCTAACGCATTATATTTTTCATTGTATGATTATCATTATCTTGTTTCATGATTTCATTTATAGGTTGATTTTGACTTTCTAAGAACATAATTCTGTTTGCTATGCTTTCAACTTTCTTAGATACTTTCTGTAAGACGGTTATTCCAATATCTTTAAAAGATTTTATATCCATTTCATAATCATTATGAATAAGCATATTTTTAAATTTTTGAAATACCTTATCTAAACCTAACCATGAAATAAATGTTTGAAATATAGATAGCTCATTTTTTAATTTTGTTACTTTATTATCTAAATAATGATTATTATCTCTTAATATTTGATTATCATTTTCAGAATTATGAATTTGATTTTCTAACGAACCTATAGATTGATAAAGATTGTTGATAATTTCTTCCTTTTGTTTAAGTTGCTTTGCTAAAGGCATGGATCTATACATGTCTAGTTCTTCTTTTTGAATCGTGACAAGATGTGTTAAACCTATTACTTCTTTTTGGTATTGATTTAGGCTATATTTAAGCCCATCAATAATCTGATTGCATTTTTTAAGTGTTCTTGTCTTTTCCAACAGTCCGGATGGGTTGTAATCAATATGATTAGATTCATCAATAATGTTTTGAGTTGCTTCATTATGCTTATAAATGTTTTCTAAGCTCTTTTTAAAACTTAAATCTTCTTGTTGTTTCAACTCTTTTATTGTGCGATTTCCGTTGATTGTAGCGTTGTTTTGAATGGAAGGCATATAACCTAAGGCTTGTTCAAGAAACGCCCCTAAATCTGGGTGAAATCGCTTGAGTTCTTTCTTTGTGAGAATATCCTTGCATTTCAATCTTTCAACTCCATCTATTTCAATAACTGGTATAAATGAAAAGTGTATATGTGGTGTTGCTTCATCATTGTGCACCCAAGCACTGACAACGTTCTTTTGATTATATTTTTGGGTAAGAAATTGGAATGTCAATTCAAAGAATTTCTCTTGATCTTCTTGAGGTACATCTTTAGGAAGTGTCACAATCCAATCCACCATATAAATAATATCATCTCTCTTGAGATGTTTGACTTCACTTATTCTTTTCTTTAAAAACTGTTCAGGTTTCATTGGTTGAATATCACATGCTAGATTATAATTAAGATGGGTTCTACTTTTATCTATATCCTGATTAGACAGTTCACAGCCCTCTCGTCTTTCACAATGGATAACCAATCCAATGACACCTTGCTTTTTTATTTTTTGGGCATGAGCCATATGATTTCATCCTTTCCAAAAGCCCCCCGGCAGGGCAAGTTTCCAAAAGGCTTTAGCATTTTGGTATAACTTGCTAGACCAATGTTTTGGTCTTTCTTTTTAAAGATTGCCGATAGGCTTCATATTTTATTTTCAATGTTCTTGTTTTGTGACAGAATGACAGTTGTTTTCGTACCGATTTCATCTGTCATACTGTCATTTTTCATTTTCATCTTTATGATAAATAATCTTAATTGTTCTTTTTTGACCAGTTCTATCATTAGTAAATGTAATATGATTTTCATCTAAATATCGTTTATTTTGTTTCAGATATTTTGTAAGATAATTTGGATTGAGTTCCATTTTAGACTTTTGAACAATTTCTTGACAAGTTCCAATAAGTTCATGTTTTTCTAGACCAACTACTGCGTTAATCAACTGAAGAATATTTTTAGGTATTTCTTCCGTTACAGTCTGTTCATCAGTATCTAATACCCAGTTAATATTCTTTTCATCCTTTTTAATTTTAATGATAGATTTATTGTTTCTTAGTATCAGTTTCAATTCCCCATGTGTATCAAATTCATTTCTTACAGAAAGCAATAATGTACCTGTAGTTGCTCCAGAAAGTGCCTTTGAACCTATGAGATTATCTTGATCTATTCTTTCTTTATTTTTCTTTGTATGATGAATAAGAATACATATAAGACTTTTCTTCACAACAATATCTCTTAGTTCCTTTAAAATTGGATAAACTTCATAATAACTATCATTAGAAGAAATAACTTCATCTAATCCAACATAAGAATCAATAATAATGAGTTTGTATTTTTCAATATCTCTTATTTGACTCAATCTTTCATTAATATCATAGATTGATTTTGAATCATTAAATTCATACAATACCTCATTCGTCCCTGAAAGATTTAATGAAATAATTCTGCTCTTTGTTTCAAAATCATAATTATCATTATCAAAATAAATAACTTTACCTTTAGGCATAGGTCTACCAAGAAAATCATTACCTTGTGCTACACAATTTGCCATTGTTGTTGCAATCATTGATTTCCCTACTTTGCTCGATCCAGCTAAAACATATAAACCCGGTCTAAGTAACCCACCGAACAGATTAACTCCTTCAGATTTAAATTCTTTTTCCAATAATTCTTTTTGAGTTATCGGCATATAAAAACTCCTTTCTTAAAATTTGGTTTGAAAGGAGACTCATTGTCTGATATAATTCTCTTTGAAAGAGCATTATAAAAACATGTCTCTTTTCAGGTATGACTATCTAGAAAGTTTGGCGATGGACTAGATAGTCTTTTCGTTTGATTCAATTTGAGTGGACTGATCAAAATATTTTTCAACCAAATCCAAAGGTAATGTACCTGCTTTAGGTAATCTTTTCTTATCAATATGAAATGCTTTAATAATTCTTTTAGAATGTACTTGAGCAACTTGTTGATAGCTACACCCAAGCGCATCAGCCAGTTCTTGATAAGTAATAAATTTAGTCTTTAACTCCATTTTATTTCACCTCCTAAAACCATTATAACACCATATATGATTTTTGCAACATAAAATTGTATATTTTTATATTATATATGATTTTTGCATAATTTATTATATAATATAAATGATGGAGGAAACAAAAATGTCAGTAGCTACATACATAACCAAATTACAAAAACAGAAAAAAATTTCTTATATGCAATTAGCTAAAGAAATTGGTATTACATATCAAAATATGATGGATTTGAAAAATGGAAGAATTGCTTTTTTCTCAGCAAAAGTCTTAGATAAGCTGTCTAAATATGAGCAAAAGGATAAGACAGATATTATATTTGAATCTATCGATAGTGATTTATATGAAGATTCATCAAAATGTTCTTTAAAATACTTATGTCAATGTGCTGCTAATGGATATTCAGTAACTTTTAAACCAAGTTTTCCTAATCCATTTAAAGTTGGAAAAATATATTTTGATGGACTAGTTTCAAAAAAAAGAGTAACAAATAACTATACTGCTATTGACTCTTGGGAAACACTAAAAAAAGAGCATTTACAACTATACAAAAATATTGAATATTCAAGAGATGCATATGCAGAATTATTTATAAATGAGAATGTATATATTAGTAGTATTATCAATTATGCGATAAGTAAAGTTGATTTACTTAACGATGATAATATAAGAGGATATACTATTATAATCGGAGACAGCGTATTATATGATTTTGAATTAATCAAGGAATTTTTACCTAAAAAATTTAAAATTAAAATTTCATTAAAAACTATTTAAAAAGCTTTTCAATTTGAAAAACTTTTTAATTTTTGAATATAAAAACAAGTGAATCAACATCAATGAACTCTGTATCATGTAACTTATTGTAAAATCATTTTTTATTAAACAATATTATAATAAAATACATATATTAAGACATGCCTAATTAATCAACAATAAATAGTTGTTAACTAAAGTATTCCCACATATTATTATACCATAAACGCCAAAAAATATAAGGGGTTACATATAGATATTAAAATGTTATACTATAATTGATAAAGGATCCTTTTACAGATTGT
>NZ_SJOR01000024.1:0-30505 GCF_012027715.1 Massilimicrobiota sp. SW1139
ATATTATGAATTGTGAATTTATGTCTTGACAAAGGTCACTTCATAACAGGTATGAATATATGAAAAGAATTACAAGTTTTAGCGTTGATCATACTCAATTAAAAAAGGGGGTCTATATTTCAAGAATAGACGATCATCTGACAACTTATGATATCAGAATGTGCGAACCTAATGTTGATGAACCTTTAGATCCTAAAGCTGCTCATACAATTGAACATATAGGGGCAACACTTTTAAGAAATGGTATCTATAAAGATAAGATTATTTATTTTGGTCCTATGGGTTGTATGACTGGGTTTTATCTCATTACAAAGGATTTAGATTTTGAAACAGTTAAAACATTAGTCAAAACGACTTTTGAACAGATTGCCTGTTGGAATCAAGATATACCTGGTGCGAAAAAAGAAGAATGTGGAAATTATACTTATATGGATTTAACCAAAGCGAAACAAGCCGCTCTCTTTTTTATAAACAGTTCATGGGAACATGAATATCATTATCTTTAAAAACACAAAGAATCTAAAAGAATAAATATCATTCTTTTAGATTCTTTTATTTGATATCCTAACATCATTATCAAAATAACATACTTTTTAACCATCTTTTTGAAAATTCTGTCGAATTTTTTCAATCATATCAATACAATCAATAGAATCCTGTAAACTCATACGTGGACTTTCTATGAGCTTCGCTTGTAAACAACGATGAACTTCTTCAATTTCACCAAAGAAATCATCATTGATATAAGGTGTTTCAATCTGACGCGCTGTTCCAGTGGCATCAATAATTGTAGCCTGTGTAGGACGATAAAAAGGCTGTGCTAAAATTGTTCCTTTGGTTCCTCTGATTTCTAAGATAGGATCTTTCTTTTCATCAAAAGCCATTTCCATCAAAGCTTTTTGTCCACTTTCAAAAGTGATTGTTACCTTTTCATGACTATCAACGCCATAACGAAATTGCACCTGAGAATTAATTCTAGCAACTGGAGAGTGTATATAATCCAAAGTGCTGGCCACATTATAGCTGCCAACATCATTGAGAATACCACCTTGTTCTTGATCAAACAAATAATGTCCTTCTAAATAATCCCTGTCATAACAAAAGCTTGTTTCAACACTTAACAGTTCACCAATTTCTTTATTCTCTAAGCAATCCTTAATATCTTGAATCAAAGGAATAAAACGTGTTTTCATGGCTTCCATAAAAAATGTTTGATTCTTGATTGCTTCCTGTTTTAAATCTTCCATTTGCCATTTATAAAGTGTCGCTGGTTTTTCGCAAAGAACAGCTTTATGATGTTGTAAAGTTTTTTTAGCCCAACGATAATGATCAATATGCCTCATTGCCAAATACACAGCATCTACATTTTCATCATTTAATAAATCTTCATAATCATGATAAACCTTAACATCCGGATGTTCTTTTAAAAATTCCTCACATTTGCTTTCTGTATAAGAAGCAGCTGCATATAATTGACCATTTGTACTCTTTTCTAAACTTTTTATAAAACGTTTGGCAATATTTCCTATTCCCAATATTCCCCATTGAATCATATAGCCTTACCTCCATACATTCATTATACACCTTCCCTATCTATTTTGAATATAATTTATACAAGAATAAAACTGATTCAAAGAGATTCTACATGCTTATAATGATTTATTCATTTGATAATAACGCCAACCATCTCGACATATGTAAAAAAGAAGAAACAGTATAATAGCGCTATAATATAAAGACTGTAAATAAACCAGTAGAATCATAGCAATAAGACATAGAAAAGCCATGACTTTTTGAATCTTGAAACGATGTATATAAACTTCTTTAAACATCTGCCAGGCTTCTAACAAAATCGTTAAGCAGGCTGATAAAATTAGACAATAAATCAGGCTCTTTTGAAAAGCAGAGGAATAGTTTGTATAAAGATATCCCTGTCCTAAGAGATTTCTTATAATAACCAGATAAATAAAGCTGATTCCATAATGAATGCCTATTCTCTCTTTCATAAAGTATCCCTCCTTAACGTTTCCATAAAATCCTTTACATAATAACGTGTCAATAACAGCTTTTTTTGACTTTTTAAGGTCAGAATATATCTTCTTTGAACCTCTGGTATAATACTCTCTATCTTATGAATATTGACTAGAGTTGATTTATTAATTCTAACAAAACCATAAGGTCTCAGTTTTTCCTCTAATTCATAAAGCTTCTGATAGATCTGATATTGAAGATGTTCACTATGAATAAAAGCTTCCTGTGAATAACCTTCAATAAAATCAATTTGTTGAGGTAAAAGTTTGTATTGTTTTTCATCAGCATAACAGAGAACATATTTTTGATGCAAACTCTGTAAGTATAAAATCAAATCTTCTATATGTTCCATAGAAAAGTAATAACACATGCCTTCATAATCAAAACCTTTTTCTACAATGACAATATCTAACTGTTGATATTCTCTTAGCATAGATTTTAAAGTATCAAGATGATCGGGTGTACATATGATTTTCATAGAACTTCCTCCAATTCACAGATGTAAGAATCAATAACCTGATTATTTTCATCTTGATATTTTATTTTTAGTTTTGATAAATGATCTAACGGCTGATGAATAAAACGTTTATCGAAGAAAAGTTCATAACGATTTTGATCAAGAACATTATTATACATCAGAATCAAGTTTTCTTCATTATTTTCATTGACTGTATAAAACAGGATATCTGTTATCTGATCTTGATTTTGTTTTAATGTTATCTGTTGTGGTGGATCAGTGATAACATTCATATCATATTTCAGGTTTTCCATACAGATATTTTCATCCTCATAACGATAACTATGAGATGAAACTTGTTCTAAAGTCGACATCTGTTGATAATAACACTCGCCATTTTGATTATAAAGCTTTAATACAAAATTGAAGGATTTTGTATAATCTTGAATATTTTGAATCTCACTATAACGATCATCTTGAACATATACACCTACATAACCTGGAAATGGTGTCGTTTCTCCTTCTTCATATTCAACAGTCTGAAACGGTCCTGATGAAGATACAATGGCCTTATTGTGACTCAAAATCTGATATTCAACTTGACTTAAGTCTTTGAATAAATCCTGACGAATATAGATTTCAATAGGTGTATAGGATACAAGTTCTTCTTCTAAAAACAGTGTACTCTGTTGTTCTTTTCGATAACCAAAAGGCAAGATTTTATAATCTTCTTCGTTCACTTTTAAATAGTATGATTCTTCATATAAAACTTCCTGTTGGATCTGTTTTAAAAAGCCATCTTTCATATAGACAATACCTAAAAGACTCGCTAAAGAAAGAACAATAATGATTGCTTTTTGATGAAATGAATAGGATAAAGATTGAACATGGATTTGGATATAATCTTCTTCTAAAAAATGATTGATTTTGATCATATGATATAAAACCATAATCAAAACTATTTCTAAGACAATCATGAAAAAGGCAGCTATTAGCATGAAAGATGCTTCATTTGTTTTCAAAATCAATTCACCCAACAATAAAATCATCACATAAACTGTCAAATATATACGATAGCTATATCTATATTTTTTTAAAGCAGGATAATCAACAGCTATATGATCAATCCCTATATAGACAAATGCCAATGCTAGTAACCAAATCCACTGGTTGAAAAAATACAATTGAAACAGTTCCATTACAAAACTGACTATCCATAATCCTAAAGATATCAGCAGTTCTCTTGATTTCACTCTTCTAAAAACAATGACAATTCCCACCATAATAACCATCATTGATAAAGCATCTGGAAAAAGTTCTATGCTATTGATTGAAAACGAAATACCTAGAAGCAACCAGAGTCCTAAAGCTATGATACCGATTCCCATCCTACTCACCTCTTTCACTTATGATTATACATGATTGCATAAAAAAAAGGTTAAATATTCTCTCACATAGCCAAAAACATGTCTTAGTTGCCAAATAAAAAAGGGATTGCGTTAATCCCTAAAAATGACCCTTGATTTCTTGAATAAATTTCTGATAAGAATCAATCACCTGATCACACCATTGATCAAATGTTTCATCTTTGACTTTCTTTTCTGGATGCTGATCCATATAATCAAGATACATCTTCAACCCTTCCTGAATCATAATATGATTTTGAAAATCAGGGATATCTCTTTGAATTTTTGACATATCAAACAGACATGAATATTGCTTATCTCCTAGAATTGATGATTCAATATCATAAGTTTGAGAGAGTGCTAATGTATCACTGGCAATATGAATGATTTTTGGTTCTTTGTTTAATAAGGCATATAAATCACGATAAATCATATCCCAGTTCACCACAACAGGATTAATATTATGATAAGCCTGACCAATTGTCTTTTCATTATTAATCAGTTGAATAAAATTATAAGCAAAATCCTGATTATGAGTACAATGCCATGTGCTCTTACCATCACCATGAACAATGACTGGCTTATCATTTAAAATACGATCAACCACACTCCAACAGCTTTTTCCTTTGACACTTAAAGGAATACGGTCATATCCATAAGTTTGTGAAGGACGCACAATCGTAATAGGAAAACCAAATTCTTCATAAGCTTTCATAAAGATTTGTTCACATTTTGTTTTCTCTCTTCCATATTCAGAATAGATATTATTTTGTTCATGTGATTCATGAATCATCACAGCTGTTTCATGATTATATGTCACAACTGTAGATATAAAGATATATTGTTGAATCTTTCCTTTAAATAACTGAATTTGTTTAATAGCTTCTTCTGGCTTATAGATAATGAAGTTACAAACAATATCAAAAGAATAATCTTTTAAAATTTCTTCCATTTTTGCAGTATCATGAAAATCACAGATTATCTGATGAGCATGTTCAGGTAAAGACTTATGTCCACGATTCATAACGTATAATTCAATATCCTGATTTTGACTTAATGCTTCACATATAGGCAGAGATATTGTACCTGTTCCACCAATTAATAAAACTTTTAAAGGTTTCTTTGTAAGTATCATCTTATTCATCTCCATTTATTTTGATAATTTTATTATATCAATAAAATGAATCCTTGAAAATCCTTTTTAAAATTCTATGATTCATCATATTCTCTGACTTTTATCCCATCTTCTTTTTATCAAAAAGAGGTCTATAACCTCAATAAACATCAAAAATCAGTTTATGACATGTTATAGACCTTTTTTAAAAGTTTTTCACTTTTTCTTCAAATTCATCTAACCAATCAGATGAATAGTTTTCAATCATTCCCATATCAGAAAGTTGTGTTAATTCACTATCTAAAGGTAATTGTCCTAATATCTTTAAATCATATTTATCTGCCACATCTTGAAGATGACTTTTTCCAAAGACAAAAATCTTCTTTCCACAATCAGGACATTGCACATAACTCATATTTTCCACAATACCTAAAATAGGAACATTCATTTTCTTTGCCATATTAACAGCTTTAGAAACAATCATGCTGACAAGTTCCTGTGGACTTGTCACAATCACAATACCATCTAAAGGTAAAGATTGGAAAATTGTCAAAGGGACATCTCCAGTTCCTGGAGGCATATCTACAAACATATAATCCACTTCGCCCCATCTGACATCACTCCAGAATTGTTTAATCATACCTGCTAAAATAGGTCCTCGCCATACAACCGGTTCTTCTGCATTTTCTAACAAAAGATTCGTTGACATGATCTCAATACCTTCTAAAGATTTGGCTGGAATAATTTCTTCTCCATTAGAATAAATCTGTGTACCTTCAACACCAAATGTTTTCGCAATTGATGGTCCTGTAATATCACCGTCTAATACAGCACAACGGTATCCTTCACGCTGTTTTAAAACAGCCAATAAAGACGTAATAGATGATTTTCCTACACCACCTTTACCACTGACAACTCCAATCACTTTATGTATTTTTGAATTTTTATTCATTGGAGCTAAAAAACTTCTTTCTTCACAATCTTCCTGACATGATTGACAATCATGATTACAGTCTTGACTACTCATAATATAACCTCCACATTCTTTTCTATTATAACCTATCTGTCTTTCTTTTTCACTATTATGACTCAATATATTCCTTTTTAAAGGTAAATCCTCTTCCTTTCACTTCGTTCACCTTGCTGACAACCATAAAAGCATGTTCATCAATATTTAAAACCAGATGATTTAATTTCGGTAATTCACGGTTAGAAATCACAGTCATAATCACAGGATATTCATTTTTCATATAACCTGAAATAGATTTTAACATTGTTGTTCCACGATCAAGTTCATGAATAATCATATCATTAATTTGTTCATATTCCTTAGACACAATCATGACTTCTGTCTGTGCTTTTCCAACGACCAGAACTTTATCTAAAACAATGGTATATGTCGCCACCAAAACAATACCATAAAGAACCATTTCTCGATCGGTATAAAACACCTGCATTAATAAAATCAAGAAATCAAAAGCATACATAGAAACGGATACAGGTATTCCTGTCTTTTTATTAATAATCAATGGTGGAATATCCATTCCCCCTGTGGAAGCATTACATTTAATAACAAGTCCAATCGCTACACCAATCATCACTCCACCAAGCAATGCAGCGAGTAATGGATCAGTTGTCATTTGGGTATAACCTATTGTTTTTTCAAAAACACTTAAAATCAATGGATAATAAAAAGTACTAATTAATGTTGTTAAGGCAAAGGTTTTACCTAAAATCAGTAACCCAAGTAAAAACATCAAAATATTAAAAATAGATAAAAATAAAGTCATTGGAATTCCTAATAAATGCTGTGCACCAATGGATAATCCTGTTGATCCACCTGTAATCAGTCCATTAGGAACAATAAATAATAAAACAGCTAAAGCATATATCGTATTTCCAATAAGAATTCCTATAATATTTCTTATGAATTTATAATTCATCACATACACCCTTTCTTCACAAGGTACTATTATATCACTTCAAAATCTAAAAAAAAAGATAACAGATGGACTTTCTGTTATCTTCCATTTTTATCGAATTCGTAAAGCTCTCGTCGCATTAATGACAGCAATGACCATCACACCAACATCCGCAAAGATAGCAAGCCACATATTCGCTATACCAAATGCTCCTAAAATTAAACAGATAAATTTAACAGCTAAAGCAAACACAATATTTTCTTTGACAATTCTTAATGTTTTTAATGAAATTTTCATAGCTAATGAAATCTTAGCCGGATCATCATCCATCAACACAATATCAGCTGCTTCAATCGCTGCATCACTACCTAAAGCGCCCATCGCGATCCCAATATCAACACGTGATAAAACTGGCGCATCATTAATACCATCACCTACAAAAGCCACTTTTTCTTTTTCACCTTTGTTTTGTAATATTTCTTCAACTTTTTCAACCTTATCAGCTGGTAAAAGTTCACTATAAACACGATCAATACCAATCTCTTTAGCAACCTTTGTCGCAGTCTGTTTTGTATCTCCCGTTAACATAATCGTTTCTTTGATTCCTTGTGATTTTAAAGACTGAATCGCTGCTTTTGAGGTTTCTTTAATCACATCAGAAATCACAATACATCCTGCATATTGATTATCTATGGCCATATACACAACTGTTCCTTCAGGATGTTTTTCTGTGATATCTACACCTATCTTATTCATCAGTTTTTCATTACCAGCATAAACATCATGTCCATGAACAGTTCCACGAATACCATGTCCAGCAATTTCTTCAATATTATGCACAGCATCTCTATCCAATGATTGTCCATAAGCCTTTTGTAAACTTAAACTGATTGGATGACTTGAAGCCATTTCGACATGAGCAGCATAATACAATAACTGCTGTTGATCATAATTATCAGTTGGATCAATATGCGTTACTTCAAAAACCCCTTTTGTCAGTGTTCCAGTTTTGTCAAAAACAATATATTTGGCACTGGCAAGAGCTTCGAGATAATTAGAACCCTTCACCAAAATTCCTTTTGTTGAAGCACAACCAATGCCACCAAAGAAACTGAGTGGTATAGAAATAACCAAAGCACATGGACAACTGATAACGAGGAATGTTAACGCACGAATAATCCAATCACCCCATGAGGCATCTTTCCCCATCAACATCAAAACAACTGGTGGAATAATCGCTAATGCCAATGCACTATAACAAACTGCTGGTGTATAGTATTTGGCAAACTTTGTGATAAAGTTTTCTGAACGAGATTTTTTCATACTTGAATTTTCAACCAAATCAAGAATTTTTGAAACGGTAGATTCGTCAAACTCTTTTGTTGTCTGAACTTTAATCACACCACTCATATTAATAAAACCACTAATCACTTCATCCCCGCAATGTGCATCTCTAGGTACACTTTCACCTGTCAAAGCACTCGTATTAAATGTTGTATTCCCTTCAACAATAATACCATCAATAGGTACTTTTTCGCCAGGATTGACAATGATTTCACTACCTATTTCAACATCATCAGGATCAACTTTTTGAAGCTTACCATCTATCATCATATTAGCATAATCGGGACGAATATCCATTAATGCGGCAATATTGCGACGACTCTTTCCCACTGCAACACTTTGAAACAATTCGCCAATCTGATAAAACAGCATGACAGCGACACCTTCTCTAAATTCACCTAAACACATAGCGCCTACAGTCGCAACCGCCATCAAAAAGTTTTCATCAAAAACCTGTCTTTTTAATATACCTTTTATCGCTTTTCTTAAAATATCATACCCAATAATGAAATAAGGTATCAAATAAAAAATCACTTCAATATACAAGTTTAAAGAAACATATGAAGTTAAAATCATGATTCCAATCATGAATCCTAAAGATAACAGAATTCTATAAAGAACTTTCTTTTGTTTTTTATTCATCATAACACTCCCATTCATTTTAATATATGTTCACTCATTCATATATCATCTAAATAAATATCCCTTTTCAAGGGAATTCATTCTATAAATAAATTTCACAGTCATCTTCTACAACTTTACAATTCTTATAAGCTTCCTGCATCACTTCATCAACATTAACACCATCTTCAAATTCAACTTTTAGTTTTAAAGTCATAAAACTTAAAGTTGCATCTTTCACACCTTCTGTTTTTTTAACAGCTTCTTCCATTTTAGCTGCACAGTTTGCACAATCTACATCAACTTTATATGTCTTTTTCATCTTCTTTTTCCCCTTTCTTATTCTTCTACATGTTCCATACCCATAGACATGATTGTTCTAACATGATCATCATCTAATGAGTAAAAAATAACCTTTCCTTCACGTCTGAATTTAATCAATTTACTATCTTTGAGAACTCTCAACTGATGACTCACTGCTGATTGACTCATTCCTAAAACTAATGCGATATCTCCTACACATAATTCACTTTCAAACAATGCATAGAGAATCTTGATACGTGTTGTATCCCCAAAAACTTTAAATAAATCAGCTAATTCATATAAATATTCATCATCTGGCTGTTTATCTTGAACTCGCTTGACAATATCTTCATGAACTTCTAAATTTTCTTGATTCAATCCCATAACATCATCCTTTCAATGAACATATGAACACTTCTTCATATATAAATATATTACTATTATTCTTCTTTGTCAATAAAAACTTTACATAAATTTGATAGATTTGATTCTTCTCTTTCTGTTAGTATCATAGTAGATAAAATATTAAGAATGGAGTGAAGTTTTATGCTAAAAAAATTAAAAACTGGGCTCATATGTTTAATAATAGGAGAAATCATATCTTGGATTGTTTCTTTTGTTACTTTACCATCTTTTATTCATGGTTTTCTATTAGGTCTATCAGTTGGTTTAAAACTCATTAGTATCATTTTCATATTTATCATCATTATCAATTACCCTAAAGAAAGCAAACAATAACACAAATCATGTTATTTCTTCATTTCGTTTCCCATTCTTCATAAAGAATCTCATTTTTCAAAAAACTGCAAATATGAAACATAAAAGAAGTCAAAGATAGAGACTTGTTAATATCTTGACTTCTTTATTGCTGAATACTATGAATCGTTCAAAAATAAGAAACGTCTTTTCATAAATGTGCTACTAATCAGTGAATCATTTTTACGCCCTTTTCCAAACAATCTTTTTATCCAATAGCATTATAAGCAAAATAAGATCCATTATAAAAAGATTCCAATATATATTTTGCATTCTATTTTATTTAAATACCCATTTTACTGAATAAAACTTAATGAACAAAATATTTTGTATCATTTTTTCGTATTATTTAGATGCATTAATGATTTCATTCATATTTATTTTAATCGTGATAAAATCAAAAAGTATAATTAAAAAAATAATAAGAATTTGCATAGCCAAAATATAAGCCAATACAAAATTATAGTTGTCTCCAAGCATTAGACTTACAAAAAATTGAGCTAATGGAACACCTACAAAAAAACTATAAAAATAGAGAAAATAATCTTAACGATTATATTTTCAAATACTTTTTTCATTGTTAACCTCCATTTTTTTCATATTGATTACAAAATTATAGACGTTATCTTCACTTTCTATGGTCATTTTAAGAAAAACATATCTGTTATTTTCTTTAGATTAAAATCATCTCTTGTTAAATTGAATTCTTCCATAAAAATATATCAAAAAATATATATATCATTTGATTCTGTTTCATTTGACTTTTGATCTAACGCTTTGACTTGATATGTCCACTCAAGCTGACTTCCTTGTTCGACAGAAGCTAGTGATGCAAATTCAAATACATTTTCAAAATCAAAACCTGTTTCATTTAAAAATGTCTGTCCATCTATAGTCCACATACTAGAATTTTCTTCTAAGAATTTTGATGATACATTGATTTTTGGCCCTGAATAGGAAACCAAAACACTATCAGATGGATAGGAAGAATATGATGTTGCATTATCAAGATGAGTAGGATATCTTTCTAAAATTGTTGTCTTTGTATCAGGAGAACAATGCTGCAAAAGCGTAAAATATTGACCATCTTTTGAAAAGCAGGCTTTTGTCTTTAATAAATAATAATCTTTTTGATCATCAATTTCATTAGTATCCTGATACAAATCATGAGCTGTATATAAATATGTGCTTGTTGGTAATTTCGTATCAGAATTGAATAGATAATGTCTACTCATATTAGATCCTTGAGGTTTAAAATGATATTGATTTTTATCAATCAGATCATCTAAACAAGGAATCAAATAACTTTCTATAGAAAGAGAATCCTCATTAAAAAATACAGTTTCAATTCCATCTTTTAAATCTATATTTTCTGAATATTTGAATACTGAAAAACTTCCTTGCATTTCAACAAGTTCATCTGAAATCAGTTCACCTGTATTTAATGAATAAATAGGCTGATTATTTTGAAAAACAAGATCTAATTCATTGGAAAGATTTTCAATAGCATTATTTCCAACAAATAAAATATAATTTTCTTGAATATAATCCTTTATGAATTCTTTTGTCTCTAAATATGAAAGTGATTCTTTATCTACAGCCACAACATCTTCATTATCAAAGTGATATAAATCGACTTTTGATGGATACAATACAGTTATTGTTATAGATTTATATTTTGGATCAATCTTATCAATCATTTCACGATTGACTGATTTTTCACTTATCAATACAACTTTTCCTTTTCCTGAAAAAGGTGAATGATGATTATTATTGAATTGAAAACTTATACCTGTTAGACAGATAATCACTAATAATGAAATAATAATGATGATAAATTTTGATTTCATAATTTTCCTTCTCACTTATTTATTATTTTTGAGTGCAGATCATTCTTTGATGTCATCTTCATTTTCATTGTATATTGGATTGTATATGTTGTCAATTATTGCACTATTCTATAAAAAAACTTACGATAGTTAATCGTAAGTTATCAAACGCAATCAATTTTCTCGTTCTATTTATATCTTTTATACCCGATAAATTCATCAAGAGTTTCGTCCATATTATGTGTTACTGAACAGCCAGTCATTTGCCATCTATCACATTATTAAAAATTTCCATATGAGGACTGTTTTCATAAGCATTGCGCTTTTTTATATTTACTTCTCTCTTGCGAAATGATACTCAAAATCATGATCAGTTCGCTTTAACAATAGTTTATCATTTTCAACTTCAAAATAATAAGATGGATTAAATATAACACCATTTTCTGAAGAAGATAAAGAAACTTGATTTTCTTCAATTTTATATGTACCTTTCGTATCAGTACCTTTATCACTCATAGTAAAAGTTCCATCTTCTTTGAATTCAATACTTTCTATATCGCTTCCTTGCCATTTACCAATAATATCATCACTTCCATTATTATCACTACTATTACATCCTGTTAAGATACACATTGACATTATAACTAATAAAATCATCTTTTTCATATACATATTCTCCTTACATTCTTCTTTTATAATTGAAAAAATACTAAAGCTAAATCTTCAAATTTTCACTAGTGTTTTGAACGAATCATTTTAAACGGAAGTTTAAAAGTTTTTATAATGACATATTGAATAATAGTTACAACCATTTCAACCATATAACTTATCGCAAGCGAAAAGAATATATTATATATCCATTGCCCAATTGTATTTCCAAATAGAGTCATTCCCCAATGAGGTAAAACATTTTCTAAATCAGTAACCAAAAACATAAATGATACAATGATTAACAAAATCATTTTAAAAGGCAATGTAAATTCAGATATGTATTCATCTATATCACTGTCATCTGGCAAAAAATCACCTTTTTTTATTCTTCTCCACTGAAAAAATTCATAAACTATAGCAATTATACATATTTCAATATAAAAATAAGGACTCGTTAAATCGGAATTTGAAATAACGAGAAATTCTCCTGCTAAAAGGGTTAATCCTAGTAATAAAAAAGCAAAAAATTGCCCTAAGAATAATAGCACCAATAAGAAAATATATTTTTTTGAAATGCTTTTTAGGTTTTTTAAATCAATATTCATGTTCCAAAAACTATAAATAGGTACACAAAAACAGAATGCAATCCAGCATATTAACCCCAACGGATATTTATGAAAACCATAAGAAACATATACAGAAAAATGAGTAATCAATTGTAGAATTAATTTAAAAGTAATCATCTTTTCTTACACCTTCTCTTGATTAAAAATCTATACATAAATGATATTTTTTATGTATTTACAAGATTTTATTCTCTTTGAACACTTTTATTTTATAGTTTTTTTCAACGACTGTCTATAAATATCTCATATGCAAAAAAAATAATATATCATAGTTTCAAATTTTCACTTTCATCCTTTTCTACAAACAGATTATCTTCTTGGTTATTTTTGAGCTTTTTTTAACATTTTAAGTTGTTTTTGATTGAAATGATAAGAAGGATAATCAGAAACCTTTATAAGTAAACTACTAAAAGACTGTAGTCTATCCAAATCATCCAATGGATATTGCTTTCATAATGCATACCTTTTCGGATTCTTTTTTACCATTTCTATAGCATTGCTTCCTTTCAACTTCAAATTTTTTATAGCTAAAACATCCATATATCAACCCTCCTTTTGAATTTAAACACAAAAAAGCTATGTTGATTACAACATAGCTTATAGCCGAACCAGTGTTATTGAGTTTGCCAAAATAGATATTTAGTTGATATACTCAGCATTTTTTTGATTTATTAATAAAATGGAGCGGGTGATGGGAATCGAACCCACGTAGTCAGCTTGGAAGGCTGAAGTTCTACCATTGAACTACACCCGCGAGTATGGTGCGGATGACAGGACTTGAACCTGCACGCCGAAGCACTAGATCCTAAGTCTAGCGTGTCTGCCAGTTTCACCACATCCGCATGTAAATGGTGACCCGCAGGCGACTCGAACGCCTGACCCTCTGATTAAAAGTCAGATGCTCTACCTACTGAGCTAGCGGGTCATAAATATATGGTGCCGGCTAAAGGACTTGAACCCTCAACCTACTGATTACAAGTCAGTTGCTCTACCAATTGAGCTAAGCCGGCATAAAAAAATGGTGGAGGTTAACGGGCTCGAACCGCTGACCCTCTGCTTGTAAGGCAGATGCTCTCCCAACTGAGCTAAACCTCCATATGGTGACCTGTACGGGATTCGAACCCGTGAATGCATGCGTGAAAGGCATGTGAGTTAACCGTTTCTCCAACAGGCCACAAAAATGGCGCTTGAAGTAGGACTCGAACCTACGACCGATCGGTTAACAGCCGATTGCTCTACCAACTGAGCTATTCAAGCATTTTTGATTGCCTAAATATATTATCATATCATTTCATGTAATGCAAGTCTTTTTTTAAAAAAAATAGAAGTCATTTTGACTTCTATAAATATTCTCCATTTTTACCCCAATTTTCAAACTCTTGAATTGAAAGATATTGCTGTTCCACAGGTATTTTTGTTATACGTTCAATTTCTTTTAATAATTTTTCAGCAAACTCTTTTTTATATTGATAATCAGTTGTATGAAAAAGCTGACAAGATATTTTCATACATTCCATTTCCTGTCCTCTAAAATACATGACTTGATTATCTTCAATATGAATCATTAAGTTTTCTTCTTTTTTATTAGGTAAAATAGAAATTAATTGACCAGCACTTTCTTTTAATGCTTTTTCTTGATTTAATGTTAATGTTTTTGTTGTTGTAAATGTTATATACGGCATACTATTTTTCCTCCCATTTATCCATTATATATAAACAGCTTTAAAAATTATGACGAAATAGATAACATTTCATATGTTATTTCACCTAAAACCTTAACTCCTTCTTTGATTTTTTCATTGGTTGGTGTTGAATAATTCATTCTAAAACTATGACATTCTTTCGTATCATCATCTAAGAATGCATTTCCTGGTACAACTGCGACATTCTTTTCCAAAGCTTTTTTCACAAATGTCAACATATCAACACTTTCAGGCAATGTTACCCAGATAAACATTCCACCTGTTGGTATTGTATATTGAACATCTGGATGAAAATGTTTTTTCATTTCATCAAGCATTAAGTGACATTTTTGTTTATAAATCATTCGAATACGTTCAATATGTGCATCCATATCATAATTTTGAAGATATCGTGCCATAACTTTTTGTGCCCAAAGATTAGAATGAACATCACTGGCCTGTTTGGCAACTGTCATTTTTTGAATAATCGCTTTTGGTGCTATACAACAAGCCACACGCATTCCAGGCGCAATAATTTTAGAAAGACTTGCTGCATAAATAACCAATCCATCTTCATCCAATGATTTTATAGAAGGAATAGCTTCACCTTCAAATCTTAAATCTCCATAAGGATTATCTTCTAAAATAAGAACACCATTGTCTTTAGCTAATTTTAAAATTTCTTTTCTGACTTCCAATGACATTGTCATTCCTGTTGGATTTTGAAAGTTAGGTATCAGATACATAAATTTTGGTTTTGGCTCCATTTGTAAAGCCTGTTTTAAAGACTCTAAATCTAATTGTCCATTTTTATATTCAATACCTCTTAAAACAGCACCTAATGATTTAAAAGCATTTAAAGCTCCTAAAAAACTAGGATTTTCACAAATCACAACGTCACCTTCATTACATAATATTTTAGCCACAAATTCCATAATCTGTTGTGATCCAGAAGTAATCATCATCTGATCATCAGCTTTCATAACTTGTTCATGACGATTAAAAAAGTGTGTCGCTGCCTGAATCAATTCCTGATCTCCTTCAGTAATTCCATACTGTAAAACACTAATAGGCTCATTAGTCAATATATCTGCAGATATTTTTTCAATTTCTTCAACTGGAAATGCTTCTGCTGATGGATTTCCTCCAGCAAAACTAATCATCTTTGGATCAGATGTTGCCTTTAATATTTCTCTAATTGCAGATGCCTTTACATTTGACATACGTTTTGCAAATTGATATTCCATCATAAAACCCCCTTATCTTATTGTTTATTATAAACCAATTTCATGAGAATAACTAGATATTTATCTCAACTAGCGATATAATAGATATAGGTGGTGATAGAAATGCAAGTTATTGTCGTTGTTTTAAATAAACTTGACTGTTTAGATGATTTGCTTGCAAACTTAAAAAGAGCTGGGGTACGTGGTGGAACAATCATTGAATCTACTGGCATGATTAAGACAATAGATGATTCTGATGAAAGCTATCTTTTAGGATCATTACGTTTGTTCTTAGAAAATCCCCGTCCTGAAAGTCGCACTATCTTTTTTATCGTAGAAGATGGTCAGGTAGACTTAGTCAGAAAAACAGTTGATGAATCAGTTGGTGGCATTGATAATCCAAATACAGGTATTGTTTTTGGATTACCTCTTACATTTGCAGATGGTCTTATAAAAAAATAAAGTTTCGGCTTTATTTTTTTATTAACCGAAACTTGGAATCATAATAAAGATGAAGTTCCTGACAAACTCTTTGATTGAAATCCATGAGTTGTTGATAATATTGATGATACTCATCTGATAGTTCACACATGGCTGGTATCAAAATATCATAATACCCACTATCTCTTAATCTGATCTTCATCTGGCGATTTGGATAACTGAGTATACGATACCACCATTTTTGTTGTAACTCATAGTTTTTGATAACCATTTGCTTAATGGATTCATATGCATCTTCTTGATTCATCAATTGATTTTTATATACATTGACATCATGCCATACTTGTTTGAGCTGCTTTTGATTTGTTTTAGAAATCCACATCAAAAAGCGATATGTCCATGGAATTTTGATATGAAAATGATCCCAAAAATCAATAATACAATCATAAGCATTCTGTTGTTTTTGTGTACGAATATGAATATGAAGATAAGGTAGAAAATGCTCATAGAACATATCAAAGAATGGCTGAGGAATATTGTCAGACATGATTTGACATATATCATCCAATGAAAAAGAGTCTTCTATGTTGTCACTTTCAATAAAACAATGTAATTGTTTTAAACTTTCTTGTTGATAAGAAAGTTCTTTTTGTCTTTGTGTATAAATCTGTTGAAGATATTCTTTTTTCTGATTAGCATCTAAATCCAATAAACAGCGAATATCTGCAATAGAGATAGACCAGCTACGATACATCATAATTTCTTTTAATCTTTGAACATCTTCGTCACTGAATTCACGATATCCATTTTGATTTTTATAAACATGAAGTAACTGTTGTTTTTCATAATAATAAATGGCTTTTTTTGTCACATGACATTGACTGCAAACTTCCTGTATTTTCATATCTCATTTCATCTCCCATTTTCATCATAAACTATCCCCTTAGGTCAATGTCAACAAAAAAAGTATCATTTCTGATACTTTATCCATTTGCTTTTAAATAACGTTTTAAAAATGTTCGTGTACGTTCTTCTTGAGGATGTTCGAAGATTTGTTCAGGTGTCCCTTCTTCTGCAATCACACCCTGATCCATGAAAACAACACGTGTTGATACATCTTTCGCAAATTCCATTTCATGAGTGACAACAATCATTGTCAAACCTTCATCAGCGAGTTCTTTCATAATATTCAAAACATCGCCAACCATTTCTGGATCCAATGCACTTGTTGGTTCATCAAAAAGCAAAACTTCAGGACTCATACATAACGCTCTTGCGATAGCAACCCTTTGTTTTTGTCCCCCTGATAATTGTACACTGCTTTTATTTGCAAAAGCACTCATACCCACTTTTTCTAAATATTTGAAAGCCATTTGTTTTGCTTCTTCTTTATTTCTTTTTAAAACCTTGATTTGTCCAATCATACAGTTTTCTAATACTGTTAAATTGTTGAATAGATTAAATCCCTGAAACACCATACCAACTTTAGAACGATATTGATTCACATTGAAGTGACGATCTAAAATATCCTGGTTATGATATAAAATATGTCCATCATCTAATCTTTCTAATAGATTAATACAACGTAATAATGTTGATTTTCCACTTCCACTTGAACCAATAATTGTCACAACTTCACCTTTATGTATATCAAAATTGATATCATGCAAAACTTCTAATTGCTTAAATCTCTTTTTTAAATGTTGTACTTGAATAATTGTATCCATAATATCTCCTAACTGCAAAAGTCCTTGCTTTGTTTTTCAGAATTCAATCTTTTTTCGATATAATTTAAAATAAAGGTACTGATCGTTGTTAAAAATAAATAAATGATTGCAGCAACCAAGAAACATTCAATATATTTCATATTTGATCCTGCCACAGATGTCGTCTGAAAATATAATTCTGTTACAGAAATAACATTCAGCATAGAACTGTCTTTGATATTAACAATCAACTGGTTCCCAATTGATGGAAATGTATTTTTAATAGCTTGTGGAAAAATCACTGATATAAGTGTCTGACTTGTTGTCATTCCCAAACTCTTTGCAGCTTCACTCTGTCCTGCATCAACAGATTGAATACCTGCACGAATGATTTCAGCCATATATGCTCCTGTATTAATAGAGATAATAAACAATCCAGCAACTAAAGGAGTCCAATTGAAAGCAGGCTTTAATAAATAATATAAGAACATAGCCTGTACCATCATAGGTGTTCCTCTAAATACCCAGATATAAAAACCTGTAATCCATTTTCCTAAGCGTTTGAATAGACGACTGACCGTTGAATCATAATCATTGATTTCAATAGCTCTTATACCACCTACAACTAACCCTATAAGAAAACCACAAACAGTTCCTACAACAGCATATAATAAAGTAATTTGAATACCGTAACTGAACAGAGACATATTTTCAACAAATATTTCCCATGCTTTTGCAAAATCAATACTCATAAATTATTCTCCTGCTGGCTGTCTATCAACAGCTTCGCTCATCAGTTGTTTTCTTTCATCTACCGTAATCTTATCTAAAGATGCCTGTACCTGTTTAAAGAATTCACTATCTCTTGTTCCTTCTTTTAAACCAATAGATACTGTTGTATCACATTCAAAACCTTTTCCTTCATCAAAATGTACAATTGTTAAATCTTTATTGGCTGCAACAACACCTTCAGCAACAGCCATTTCTGCAGTGATTCCATCAACATCTCCCTGTTGTAAAGCAACAACCATTTCAGGATAAGTGGCTTTTGCTGTAGCATGGTGAACACCTTTGATCTGATCAATGACATCATCATAGTTTGTTCCTTTTTGTCCAACAACATTTTTACCACTAAATTGTTGAATATCTGTAAACTTTGCTTCTTCACCATCTTTACGTACAATCATAATCATACCTTCGCTATCGTAATATGGTGTTGTAAAATCAATACCTTCTTCTCTTGTTTCATTCGCTGTCATTCCAGCAATAATGGCATCAATTTCACCAGATTCCAAAGCCACTGTTAATCCATCCCATGATATTTTCTTAATCACAAGTTCTTTTCCTAAATCATCCGCAATTCTTTTGGCAATCTGTACATCATATCCATCTGCATATCCAGCATTACCTAATGATACTGTTGTATCACTTTCCTGACTTGTCTGCCAGTTAAATGGTGCATAAGAACATTCCATTCCCACAACAAACTGATCTTTATTGGCTGATGCCTGTTCACCACCGCCACATCCAAATAAAGTCATTGCCATAGCCATAGCCACTAAAACTTTTCCTAATTTTTTCATATAAACCCTCTCTTTCTATATACATATAAAATAAAAGCCGTGCTATTAACACGACTTTAATGACCATATTAATAGCGCCTCTTCATTTTCATGAAGGAGTGTTATGAGTATTTCCCATAACCCCAAGATAGAGATTTGCCAATATCTATCTTTCGGCAATGATTACCTTTCCCATTCTTCTTCGTTTGCCAACTCCAAATAGTACTCTGATACACTGCTGCCTCTAATTCTTTTATTTTACGTTCTTTATGCTATACTCTTTTTCATGTCTTGTCAACTTTTTTCACATTTTTTCACAAAAAAATATGAATTCCTGATGATTTTTTAAGATACAGTCATCTGTTTTTCTTCAATAATTCCTTTTAACGTCTGTAAACGTTCTATACTTTCTTTGGTAAAGATATCTTCTGGATCTGCTGATCCTTCATTTGCTAACATAACAAGTGAAATCCAAACCAAAACATTATAAATATTAATCTTTTGATTTTCTTTATTGTTTTCAATACGTTCACGTGAAATCCATTCAATCTCTTTCATATGATTTTCTACAAAATCATCCAATTCATTAATATACGTATACCCCATATAATGGAATCTTTGAACCAGTCGAGATTGTGAAATCAGTTCTGAATCTCTTTCAAACTGAAATTGAAATTCTGTATGCAATTTTTCTAAAATATTATTAATGCGTGGTGATGTATTGACATATTGTGCCAATGAATTGGCATTGATATCTGTTTTTAAAACTTTTTCAATATGCACAATACCCTTATTATATTCATCGACTTCCCTTGCAATCTGTACAAATTCTTCATCTAACAATTCTAATGATGCTGAAAGACGTGTTAATCGTCTACGAATATCCTTAGGAATTTCATACTGTGATTTGTATCCTAGCCCATGTTCTATTTCTGCCCATGAATGTTGTAATGTCGTACGAATCTGTAATTCAAAAATAATATCTTTATACGCAGAATACTCAATCAATTGACATCTTTCATCATTAAATTTAATTAACAGATGCAAAGAATTATAACCAAAATCAATACGATCATCATAATTTTTCTTTCTTTTATCATTATATTCTACAATATCAAAATTTTCTTTTACACAATCATAAATACGATCAACATCATTTTCAAATAAAGTAATAATACGACAAGCCACAACATCTGTAATTTGATGAATGTCCGTATATTTATTCTTATATGTGATTTTTTTCATTAATGCGCCTTCGCTTTTAATCCTAATCGCCATATTAGAAATACGAAAATGATGGGTATCAATAATACGTGTAAAAATATCTTCAATATCATGTTTCAAAGAACGATAAATGTCCTGATTATCATGATATTGTTTAATAATTTTCTTTGCAGAGTTATGCATAAAATCACCTCATATTTTCATTATACGCTCCTTATATGAAATATTCATGAACAAAACACATAAGAAAAAAAATGTGGCTATATACCACATTTAACTCATATCAATGTAATGGACTTCTTTTCCTTTTAAATGAACATAAATAATTCCAATAAGACCTGCTATAATAAAAGCAATTGAAATCAATTGAGCCATACGAATTGGTCCAAACATAAGACTATCTGTACGTAATCCTTCAACTGGGAAACGCACTAAACCATAGAATAGGAAATAACTAAAGAATTGAATACCCTGGTGTTTTTGAAATCTTCTAATCACAAACACAATAAGCAAGAAAGCCATTATATTTCCCACTGATTCATACAAAAATGTAGGATGATGATATGCCCCATTCATATACATATTATCAATAATGAATTGTGGAAGATGCAAAGACTGCAAAAATGATAAACTGACTTCTCCTCCATATGCTTCATGATTGAAAAAGTTTCCCCATCTTCCAAACGCCTGGGCAATCAATACGCCAGGCATAATGGCATCACCAGCCAGTAAAAATGGAATATCATGCTTTTTAAAGAAATAATAACTATAAATCAGTCCTGCAAAGATTCCACCTTGAATAGCTAAACCGCCATGCCAAATAGCAAAAATCTCTAATGGTTGAGAAGCATACATTTCATCAAAGGTAAAAATAACATACCAGATTCTAGCACCGACAATTCCAATCAATAAGACTGCAAAGAAATAATCAGATAAAATATCTTTAGAATACCCTAATTGTTTAAAACGGTATTGCCCTAAAAAATATGCAATACATGCACCTGTGAGAATACAAACCGCATACCACTGAATATGGATTGGTCCAATAGTGACAAAAGTTGAAAAATCTTCAAAGAATGTCATGATGATTTACTCTTAATATTGTCAAGAATACGATTGACAAATTCCTTGCTTGAATCAAATCCAGAATCTTTAAGTTGCATATTCATCACAGCTGCTTCTATAATAGCAGACATACTTCTTCCACCAGTCACAGGCACGACAATTTTAGGAATTTGGATACCCAAGATTTCTTCCATAACGTCATCTTCTTCCATACCAATTCTTGTATATTCACGTGATGGAAGCCAACGTTCCAACTGAATAATTAAATCAACATGATCTTTTGGTAATACTGAGGCGACCCCAAACATCTTAGAAACATCAATAACCCCAATACCTCTGATTTCTAATAAATTGCGTAAAACTTCAGGAGCACGACCTACAATTCCCTGACCAATATGATAAAGTTCAATAGCATCATCAGCAATCAAAAAATGCCCACGTTTAATTAACTCTAAAGCAATCTCTGATTTTCCAATACCACTATCACCACGAATCACAACACCTTTACCATAAATATTTAAAAAGACTCCATGAATCAATGTTTCTGCCGCTAAAGCTTCATCAAGTGTTCCAGTTAAATCTATAGAAACACGACCTGTTGCCTGTGTTGTTTCAAAAATTGGAAAATTTCTCTTGATCGCAATATTTTTCAAAATTTCTGGACATGAATATCCTTTCGCAATAATAATACAAGGTGTTTCATCATTGGCTAATTTAGAAAAACATGCAAGTTGTGATTCTTTGCTCATTTCTTTAACGAAAGAAATTTCTTTTTCTCCAAATAATATAATTCTTCTAAAATCTGTATGTTTAAAAAATCCTGCCAATTCAAATCCTGGTCGATTCATTTCTGGCACAAAGACTTCTCTTTCCAAAGCTGATTCATCACCTGATATCTGATGAAATAAAGCTGGTTTCAATAAATCTTTGATTTTCACTGACTTTCCCATGTATTTCCTCCTACTCTAAGACCATTTTCAAGAAACGTCCTGTATGACTTTTTTGACATGCTGCGACTTTTTCTGGCGTTCCTGATACTACAATTGTACCACCATTGTCGCCACCTTCCAATCCTAAATCAATAATGTGATCAGCAACTTTAATCACATCAAGATTATGTTCAATCACAATCACAGTATCACCCTGTTCAACAATACGATTTAAAACTTCAATCAGACGTGCTACATCATGACTATGTAAACCAGTTGTTGGTTCATCTAAAATATATACTGTTTTTCCTGTTGCTTTCTTTTGTAATTCACTGGCAAGCTTCACACGCTGCGCTTCTCCACCAGATAATGTTGTGGCGCTTTGACCAAGTTTTATATAACCAAGTCCTACATCATAAATCGTTTGAAGCTTAGAACGAATACGTGGTAAATTATCAAAGAATGTTAAAGAATCTTCAATAGTCATCTCTAAGACATCATAGATTGTCTTATCTTTATAAGTCACCTGTAATGTTTCTTCATTGTAGCGTTTACCACCACATTCTTCACAAGGTACATAAACATCAGGTAAAAAATGCATACTGATACGTTTGACACCATCACCTTGACACGCTTCACAACGTCCACCTTTGACATTAAATGAAAAACGCCCTTTATCATATCCACGCATTTTTGCTTCAGGTGTTTTCGCAAACAATTCACGAATATCATCAAAGACACCAGTATAAGTCACAGGATTAGAACGTGGTGTACGTCCAATCGGATCTTGTGAGACTTCAATGACTTTATCTACATTTTCTAAACCAAGAATTTCTTTATGTTTTCCTGGTTTTTCTTTAGAATGATAAAGTTTTGCACGCATCGCTTTACATAAAATTTCATTCACCAATGTTGATTTTCCACTTCCTGATACACCCGTCACACAGATAAATTTTCCTAGTGGAAATTTAACATTAATATTTTTTAAGTTATTTTCCTTAGCACCTTTTACTTCAATATATAATCCATTCCCTTTGCGTCGCTTTGATGGAACTGGAATCTTATATTCTCCTGAAAGATATTTTCCAGTAATAGAATGAGGATTCTTCATGACTTCTTCAGGTGTTCCTGCTGCGACAACCTGACCACCATGAACCCCAGCACCTGGCCCAATATCAATAATATAATCAGAAGCACGCATCGTATCTTCATCATGTTCTACAACAATCACACTATTGCCTAAATCACGCATATTACATAACGTTTTAATTAATTTTTCATTATCACGTTGATGTAAACCAATAGATGGTTCATCTAATACATAAAGAACCCCTGTTAAACGTGAACCAATTTGTGTTGCTAAACGGATACGTTGTGCTTCTCCTCCAGACAAACCACCAGCACGTCTTGATAATGTCAGATAACCTAATCCTACATCATTTAAGAATGTTAAACGATCTTTAATTTCCTTAATAATCAAACGTGCAATATTTGTTTCTGTTTCATTCAGTTTTAAATTCTGTACAAAATCAAGTGCTTTTTCAATAGACATATCAGTAAATTCACTGATATTTAATCCACCCACCTGTACACTTAAAACTTGTTCATTCAATCTTTTTCCCTGACATGTTGGACATGTATGTTCAGCCATAAATGAAGCATACCATTCTTTTGACCATGAAGAAGTTGTTTCTTCATAACGTCTTTGAATCAGTGTTTTCACACCTTCGATTGGTTTTGTCGTTTGAGAAACATTTCCTGAACTTGACTGTAATGTATATGTAATAGGTTTATCAGAACCATATAAAATAATATCTAATTCTTTCTTACTAAAATCTTTAAGTGGCTTATCTAAGTCAATATGATATTCTCGACATAAAACAAGAAATCTCTGCCATTCAATACGATCAGTTCCTACTGATGTTTTGAAATAACGAATTCCTCCCTGATTAATACTTAATGACCAGTCAGGAATTAATAAATCATTATCAACTTCATTTTTTACACCGATTCCTTTACAATCTGGACAGGCACCCAATGGGTTATTAAAAGAAAATAAACGTGGTTCTAATTTAGGAACACTGAATCCACAATATGGACAAGCTAAATGTTGAGAAAAAAGCTTTTCTGTTTTTTCATTCAAGTTTTCAACAATAACTTCCCCACCTGTTAATTTTAATCCTGTTTCCAAAGAATCCGCTAAACGCGAGCGATATCCTTCCTTTTTAATAATTCTATCCACTACAACATCAATATTATGTTTTTTATTTTTATCCAAAACAATATCTTCATCTAAAAGACGCATTTCACCATCCACTTTGACACGTAAAAAACCATCTTTCGCTAATTGTTCAAATAAATCCTTATGTGTCCCTTTTTGATTACGACACATTCTTGCTAGAACCTGTAATTTTGTTCCATCTTCATATTGATCAATTGTATCAACCATTTGTTTAATTGTCTGTGATTCAATCAACACATGATGGGTTGGACAATAGGCATGTCCAACTCTGGCATACAACAATCTTAAATAATCAAAAATTTCAGTCACTGTTCCAACTGTTGATCGAGGATTATTTGATGTTGTCTTTTGATCAATCGCAATCGCCGGTGATAAACCATCAATACTATCCACATCAGGCTTTTCCACACCACCTAGAAATTGTCTGGCATAAGCACTTAATGATTCAACATAGCGTCTTTGTCCTTCCGCATAAATCGTATCAAATGCCAGTGATGTTTTTCCACTCCCAGATAATCCTGTCATAATGACAAGCTGATCTCGAGGAATTTCTACATTTATATTTTTTAAATTATTAACTCTTGCGCCTTTGATAATAATTTTATCTTTGTTCATACTTCCTCAAACTCCTTAATATCTTTTCCTTACTCAAACCTTGCAACTGCAAATCATAGGCTTCATCTAACATCTGCTTAAATAAATGTGTTGAAGTCAAACCATTTGCTAATAAATCATCACCACGAATCAGTGGCAATGGCGCTTGAACACCTAAACGTTTTTGCTTATCTTGAATATATAACCAAAACTCATCATATTGTTCCTGAGCTACTTTTCCCCTTCCTAACTTATCACAACAGCTTATATAAATCAAATCATTCATAGAAACTTTTCCATCAATCTTCTTTAAAAGTCTTAAATAAGATAAATCCTTTGCATGATGACGTGACATATTCATTAAATGCATATGATACATGATCATTGTGGAAATATATTGTCTTTCTTTTTTAGATGTGATGATTGGAACATCTTGAAACACCTGCACACCTGCTTCATTATGTTTAGGCGCATGTCCTTCTTTGGTTGTTACCAAAGGTTTCCCTATATCATGAAGTAAACATGCCCACATAAACCATAGAGGATGATCCGTTTTCTTTTTCACATGACTGGCTACATCTATAACCAGCATCGTGTGCGTGAAAACATCATCTTCAGGATGAAAATCTAAACGCTGATGCGTTGTTGTCAGAGCCTGTAAATAAGGTGGTAAAGCTCCTATATCTTTTAAAAACATAAATCCTAATGATGGTTGTGGTGCCATCAGGATTTGACAATACTCCTGATAAATTCTTTCATATGATAAATGATCCAGCATATGTGACTGTGCCATAGAACGACATAGATTCAAAGTCTTCTCTTCAACTTGAAATTCAAATTGGGCGACAAAACGTGCCACTCTTAAAACACGCAAAGGATCTTCCATGAAATGTTCAGGATCCACACAACGAATGATATGCTGATCAATATCTGATAAACCACCACATAAATCAATGACACGTTGTTCTAAGTAATCATACATGAGTGCATTCATTGTCAGATCACGCCTCAAAACAGCTTTTTCTAATGGTAAATCAGGATCTATTATCACTTCAAAATCCTGATGCTTGTGACCAGTTTTTGTTTCCTGTCGAGGTAAGGCAAAGTCATAATGAGGAAGCTCTTCTAACTGAACAATCGCAAAAGATTTTCCAAATGTATGAACATGACCATATTTTTGTAAAATAGCACACAGTTTTTCATAACTTAAATGATATACTTCTACATCTACATCATGCTGATCATAACGTCCTAAGATTTCGTCACGAACAGATCCACCGACAATATAAACTTTTCCACCATGAGCGATCATATCATCAAAAATCTCTTGAGCCAAAGCATCTATTTTCATTACTTTTCACCTTTAAGTTCCATAATAATATCTCTTAATTCCATAGCTCTTTCAAAATCAAGCACTTTCGCAGCTTCTTTCATTTCTTTTTCTAGATCTGCAATCAGTTTCTTCTTTGCTTTTTGAGGTGCTTTTTTACCTTTTTGTAATAATGAAGAAGCTTCTTCCATTGTTTCTTTACCTTGAATTAAATCATGAATTTCTTTATGAATAGTCTGTGGAATAATATGATGTTCTTTATTATAGGCTTCTTGAATTTCACGACGACGATTTGTTTCATCAATCGCTTTTTGCATAGATTCTGTTATATGATCACCATACATAATCACTTTTCCATTCGCATTTCTGGCCGCACGTCCAATCGTCTGAATTAATGAGCGTTCACTTCTTAAGAACCCTTCTTTATCCGCATCTAAAATACAAACTAGAGAAACTTCAGGTAAATCCAACCCTTCTCTTAACAGGTTAATTCCCACCAGTACATCATATTTTCCAAGTCTTAAATCTCTTAAAATTTCAGTACGTTCTAATGTTTTTGTATCTGAATGTAAATAAGCGACTTTTAACCCTACTTCTTTTAAATAAGCACTAAGATCTTCAGCCATACGTTTTGTAAGTGTTGTAATTAAAACTCTCTCTTTTTTATCAATACGTTCATGAATTTCATCAATCAGATCATCAATCTGATTTTTTGTTGGACGAACATCAATAATAGGATCCAACAAACCTGTTGGACGAATAATCTGTTCTGCATATTCACCATGTGTTTTTTCTAATTCATAGTCACCTGGCGTTGCCGAAACATAAATCACCTGATTAATAATCTTTTCAAACTCTTCAAAACGCAATGGTCGATTATCCAAGGCACTTGGCAAACGGAAACCATATTCAACCAATGTTTCTTTACGGCTGCGATCCCCATTAAACATACCTCTGACCTGTGGTAACATCACATGACTTTCATCAACAATCATTAAAAAGTCATCTGGAAAATAATCGATTAAAGTATAAGGACGTTGTCCTGCTTTTCGTCCATCAATATGACGTGAATAATTTTCAATTCCTGGACACATGCCTACTTCTCTTAACATTTCAATATCATGACGTGTACGCTGATCTAGACGTTCATATTCCAGTGGTTTCATAGCATCCTTAAAATATTGTAAACGGTCTTGAAGTTCTTCGGAAATCGTATCACAGGCATGTAACATTTGTTCCTTTTTTGTAACATAGCCATAAGCCGGATAAATCGTATATGTTTTATAACGACTCAAGACTTTACCAGTCAAAGGATCTACCTCACTGATTCCTTCCACTTCATCACCAAAAAGCTCTATACGAATCAGCCAGCTTTCTGTATGTCCAGGTACAATTTCAATGACATCACCACGTACCCTGAACGTCCCTTTTGACTGTTCAATATCATTTCTTTGGTATTGACGATCTACAAGATAAGTTAAGAGTTCGCGACGATCAATTTCCTGACCGACACGTAATGAGAAAATCATTTCTTTATATTGTTCAGGATTTCCTAAACCATAAATAGAAGCCACTGATGCAACGACAATCGTATCTCTTCTTTCTAATAAAGAATTCATGGCTGCTGAACGCAACATTTCTATTTCATAATTTGTTTTTGCATTTTTATCTATGTATGTATCACTTTTTGGAATATAAGCTTCTGGCTGATAAAAATCGAAGTTAGAAACAAAATATTCCACACGATTTTCAGGAAAAAATTCTTTTAATTCTGAATATAATTGTCCAGCTAAAGTTTTATTATGGGCTAATACCAGTGTTGGTTTATTCACCTGAGCAATAACATTAGAAACAGTAAATGTTTTTCCTGTTCCCGTTCCTCCCAGTAAAACCTGTTCCTTTTTTCCAGCACGTATTCCATCAACCAGCTGTTGAATAGCTGCTGGTTGATCACCCATTGGTGAATATTTGGAAACTAATTTAAATTGTTCCATTTTAGCACCTCCCTATTGAATCAATTGATTCACTTTTTGTAGATAAACATCCTCTTTTTCTTGATACAAATGATATGTTAAAGCACTTAAAAGAATGAAACGATCATTTTGAGAATAAATGCCATCCTGTTTTAAAGCATAATCTTTTTCAAATGCTTCTAAGGCTGTTGTTGTCTGATGTGAAAAATATCCATCCTGACGATCTAATGAATAACCTAATTCTTGAAGCATTTCCTGCATATATTGAATATTATCATCAACATCATCATATTGATAAGATTGTTTCATTTCACCTACATGAAAATCATGGATATTGGTTTCATCAATAACATAATCTGGTTCTAATCCTGTACCATTGATCCATGTTCCATGAGGAGTTAACCATTTTTCATGAGTGTATTTCAATACAGATGAATTAGAAAGAGTCACTTGTGTTTGTGCAACACCTTTACCATAAGTCGTTTCACCAATCAATTGATAATCTAAATTCTCTTTCAAACCTGCACTTAAAACTTCTGAAGCACTGGCAGTTTGCTGATTCACTAAAATATAGCCATGTTCAAATACATATTTTTCCCGACTGGTTGCTTTATATTCTTCCGTTTTGCCATCTTTATCCTGAAGAGAAAATAATGTTTGTCCTTCTGGCACAAACAAATCAAGAATCTCTTGGGCAGCATTCAAATAACCTCCACTATTATCCCTTAAATCAATGATAATGTGGTTGATTTTTTGTGATTTCATATCTTGCAGCTTCGTTTCAATAACTTCATGAATATTTTCACCAAAAGTCACAATTCTTAAATAACCAACTTTCTGTTGGTTTACAGTCATAATAGAAGAAGCAATTGATGTATCCACATTTTGACGTGTTGCTGATAGATTTTGACTTTTTCCATCTCTTAATAGACGTAAAGCAACTTGACTCTGACTTTTACCCTGTATCATTTCTTTAACTTTATCTGATGTATATCCAGCGATCGAAGTTCCTTCAATGTGCGTAATAATATCTCCTTTTTGTATACCCGCTTTTTGAGCTGGCGTATTTTGATATACATCCAACACAATAGCACCATCATCTACCATTGTAAACGTAATCCCAATACCTTCAAAAGTCCCATTAATAGATGTTCCTAATTCCTGTGACTGTTCCAATGATAAATATGAAGAATAAGGATCTCCTAATGCTAAAACCATTCCATTTAGCATACGTTCCTGTAAACTTGTATCATTATCACTTGTATCTAAAAAATCATTTTCAATAATTTGCGCAATTTCATTATAGACATCACTATCAGTGCCATAACGATTGGACTGGAAGTCATGAATAAAATAACCACCAACACCTCCAATCACCAGACATAAAATACAAGCCATCATATAGATAGGTCCTTTTTTTAATCTTGTTTTCTTTTTTTGATCATATTCAAACTGAAAATCGTCCATACAT
>NZ_SJOR01000025.1:0-27584 GCF_012027715.1 Massilimicrobiota sp. SW1139
TGATATGACTCATAATTTTTGGTTTAGCTTTAGCACAATTTTTTGACATAAACAATGACCTCCATAAATAATTATCAATGTCATTATACATTAATCAAAAAAATGATGACTTCTAAACCAGAGGATAGACTCCGAAAAAAAGGAGTTAAAACAAGAAAGTATTACAAGTGGCTCAGATGGTCTATGAAAAAAATATAATTAAAATTTCGTTTGATTGTTTCACTTTTTTATAACTTCTTTTTTTAAATTTTTCAAATTCTTATCTAGTTCATATAAACTATCAACCAACAATTCTGCAACACCATATAGATCTGAAAAACTAACACCAATATATTTATAAAACTTATTTTGATCGATGCTTTGAGAATATCCATACAAAACAAAGTCAATAGGCTGACCTATTGCATTACTTTTCATACCATCAACGCTTAAATAAAACCATTGATTTTTATAAGCATCCATTTTAACGAATGGAGAAGTCTTTGACCTTATATCAACACATATAAAATCTCCATCTAAACCATATTTTTTATGACGATTTGTACTTAAAGGATGTGCAACAACAAAAGAACGTATCGCTCTTAAATATCCCTTTGCTTTTAATACTAGGTCTAAATCTTGGTAAATATAATTATTTCCTAATCCTTTTTTTAAAAGCTGTTGAATTTTTTCTATAGATTCATTTATCCAATCAATCAATACGATAACATATATTACATCCTTCATAGTTGGCTTAGATAAATATTGGATTTCTTTATTTAAATCTTGAATACTAAAATTAATTTTTTGCAAATAGTCTTGACTAAGATAAAAATTTTCTTTATTCCCCCAAATCCATTGTTTATGCAAACTATATTTTAATTTATTCAAATTTTTTATTTCTCTTATCCTATTCACTTTAATTACCTCCATCAAATAATATACCAATTAAGAAATAGAAAACAACTAATAAAATTAATTTTATAAAATTTACTACAAAATATTTGTGGATTTCTACATGTTTATATTAAAAATATTTTACTTTTCATTCTACTTATACCCTCACTTATATTACAACAAATTCTTATCATTATCCTTTAAAAGGATAAATTATATTCTATTTTTACTCTTTTTAACAAAAATATTGCTAATTTTTTCCAAAGAAAAACTATATAGTAATAATCTTTATAATTAGTCTCTTTAAGAAATAAGTGCATTAGAGCTATATATAAAAATATATTTTACATATTGTAATTTATAAATTCATCTGATAGAAACCCTTAGCACAGAAGGAAATACTGTTATTGACATAAGACATAAACTGAATTCTTTACTAAATAGAGTTAAGGGGGGAAAAATTCTGATGGTTATCATATACATCTATTTTTATCGATACGTTTCTCGATGTTATGTTTTAAAAAAAGCTTATTTTATTATAATTCATCTTGCTGATGTCGAGTTCTTACTTAGTTTATTTAAATATAAAACATTTAACCATGAAGAAATTAATAGATTATTTTTATACTATTCTATTAATTTCTTCTTTTTTTATCCTCGACCGCCTCCCTCCTTTCTTTGAAATCAAATTCAAAGAAAGGAGTAACAATGTGTGATTATATTTGATTATAAAAAAAGAGATTTTAAAGAGATTAAAATAAATAATAATAAAAAGTACTTTATTAAGAGCGGAAAGAAATTTATAGAAGTTCCCATAGAAGTATATAGACTATACAAAGCTGATTATATGAAAACGTACAGATCCATAAAAAGAAAACAAGGACTTTCTCAAATAGCTTATGAAGAAGATTTTATGCTAAATAGTATTATAGATATGGATAGATATTATATTGAACAAATCAATAAAAAAGAATTACTACATAATCTATCTAAAGCCATAAAATTATTGAATGATGAACAATATTTTATTATATATTCAATATTTTTTAAGGAAGAAACTGAAGCATCAGTAGCTAGAAAATTAAATATAT
This sequence comes from Massilimicrobiota sp. SW1139, assembly GCF_012027715.1. NCBI lineage: Bacteria > Bacillati > Bacillota > Erysipelotrichia > Erysipelotrichales > Erysipelotrichaceae > Massiliimicrobium > Massilimicrobiota sp. SW1139. Next base: position 1,968 of record NZ_SJOR01000025.1, read on the forward strand.
CTCAACAAGCATTAAACTGGAGGAAGAAAAAAATTCTTCTTTTTTTAAAAAATCATTTGTTAAACTCGTCAAACAGTAACGAATCCTAGTGAGAATGAAATTCTCAGAAAGGAGACCATGAATATGGCGAAAACAAAAATACTTGTGCTTGTAAAAGCTAATCCATCACCATTTGCAAAGGAGGTGCTTCAGTACCAAGAAAAACTAATTAGGGAAAATATTGATTTATCCAAAGCAATATTATGCGGAACGTATCGTTTTATAGGAAAGGAACTCAATTTTAATTCATTTAAAGAATCATGTATTATTCAAAAAATCAGAGCACGTTCTATTGATCAAATCATGATTATCTCAAAAAACATTATTTCTTCTGATATATCAGTATGTAATGATTTTGAATGCTTTTGCAATCATTACGATGTAGATTTGGTTGAATTATCTTCTTTATTTCAAGTCATGAATGAAATTATCAGAATTTCAAGGTAATGTCACTATGAATTATAATTATAAAAATGAGTATAAAAAATGGTATGCTTGGAAAGAAAAAGAAGAAGAAATTTTAAAAGCATTAAGCGTTCCTCAAGCACTTATCAATCAATTAAGAGATTATGATTATGAACAGTTCAAAGCTGATAGAAGATATAAAACTAGACATTTGCTTTTTGATGATAACTTTTTTATCAATCGATCTATCTATGATAAAAAACAGTACTTATCACTAAATGATTTGTTGGATGATATTGAAAATGAAGCATTATATGAGTATCTAAAAAATAGTGATGAAAAAATATTGGAAATAATAATGTTGAAAATTCAAGGCTATTCTATTAGGGAAATTTCAAAAATAACTGGACTAACAACCAATCAAATCTATAAAAGAATAAAAAAATTAAAAAAAGTTTTATAAAAATGGCGAAAATGAGGTTATCAAAACGCATATATAGTGAGGGGGTATTAATCCCTTTGAATCTAGCTCTTTGAAAACCGAATAACACCTATTGGATACGTTCCCATCTTATGAGCTATTCATTGGATACGCCATGACCTATAAAAAATATATAATCATATTTTTATAGTGAGCGATCAACATCTCAATGTAAAAATGACTGGCAATCATTCAGCAATGAAATAAGATGAGGGATCATGATACTCCTGCAATGCAGTTGTGTGAGATACCACACAAAGATGAAATTTCTGTGAAAGATACTAGCCATATCTTGTTCAATAGGATTCCCTCTAGTTTTCGGGTTATCAGGGATAAATAGAAAACTATGATTCATACAAATATCACATCAGATAATTGTAAATATTATCTGATGTTTACATAAAGGAGGAACAAGTATGCATATCAAACGTGGAGAAATCTATCTAGCAAATCTAGATAAGCCATTTGGCTCTGAACAAGGAGGTATCCGACCAGTATTAGTTGTTCAAAATAATGTAGGTAATAAATATTCCCCTACCCTATTGGTAGCCTGTATTACAAGTAAAGCCCATTCCAAACATCACCTTCCAACACATTATGTTATTCCAAAATATGTTGGTCTGAAATATGATTCATTGGTGATGATGGAACAAATTAAAGTTATTGATGAAAAACGTATTATTAAATATATAGGAAAGTTATCCCCTAAATATATGAAAATTTTAGATAAACGTTTAAAAATCAGTCTTGGACTTATACCTATAAGAAAAGGAGGAAATTAGAGTTATGATCAAACAAGATATTATACAGTTCAGTGGCAACAATGTACCTATCTCTGAAGTAGCTAAGATAATGAAAAAAGATAAGCAATTTGTAAGAATTGGAATACAGGAAAAATGGCTTCCAATTGGTGTAGCATATAGAAAAGAAGGATCTTCGGAATATTCATATTACGTTTCACCTAAAAAATTATATGAATATACAGGATATATATACAAGGAGTAGTTGTCAAATGTACTTATAGAATTTTTATACATTTCATTTCTTATATCTTCTATTCTATAATAGCAGCGAAAGGAGTGGTAGCAATGAAATTACCAAACGGATTTGGAAGTATCTATAAATTGAAAGGAAATAGAAGAAATCCTTATATGGTTGTTTTGACTAAAGGATATGTGCGAGTCAAAAACAATATCAAAAGAGAGAAAATGATATTAGGTTATTATTGTACAAAAAAAGAAGCATTAAGTGCTCTTACTAATTATCATGAAAATCCTTATGATATTCAAACTGAATCTATTACTTTTGCTGAATTATATGAGAAATGGTCAGAAGAACATTTTAAAAAATTAAATAATAAGTCTTCGATTAGAACATACACAGCAGCATTTAATCATTCAAAGCCATTACACAACATGCGTTTTAAAGACATTCGACCTAATCATCTTGAAGGAGTCATAGAAAATGCTGATGTGGGAGATGCAACAAAATCACGAATGAAATCAATGTATAATTTAATATATAGATATGCTTTAAAGTATGATATCGTTAATAAAAATTATGCTGAACTATGCAATTCAATTAAAGTTGAAAGAAAAAAAGAAAAAATTCCTTTCTCTCATAATGAAATCAAAATGATGTGGGAACATACAGAAGATCTTCCTTTCGCTGATATGATATTAGTAGGAATTTACACAGGATTTAGACCCATAGAATTAATAAGTATCAAAAATGAAAATATCCATTTAGAGGAAGGTTATATTATTGGTGGTACTAAAACAAAAGCTGGAACAAATAGAATTGTCCCAATTAAATCAGAAATCAAATCAATAATTAAGAGCAAATATAACCCCGATAATGAATATTTGTTTAATGACTATAATGCTTTTGAACATGAATATACACCTCTCTCCTATGATAGATATAGAGGAAGGTTTTCAAAAGTAATGACAGCATTAAACATGCATCATACTCCGCATGAAACACGACATACATTTATCACCTATGCTAAAAAATGCAAAATTAATGATTATATTTTGAAAAAAATTGTTGGTCATGAAATACGTGATATTACTGAAAAAGTGTATACTCATAGAAATATAGAGGAACTAATCAGTGAAATAGAAAAAATACACTTTCTGTAGTTACAGCCGAATAGTGTAACAGGCATTCTATAGAATTAATAAGACCTTGTGAGTTGATAAAAAATTTCGTGAATTACTAACACGTTACTAACAGGGTTTTATATATTTTATATTATTGAATTAATTATTGATTTATAAGAACTTCTACAGGTTGAAATAGACTTACTGAGCCTTAATATAATCTATAAAAAAGTCATTCGCAGTATCTATCGAAGAAGCTTGTAAATAATTAAGCAAACTATAAAATAAAGTCATGATGAAAATCATGGCTTTTTATTTGCATAAAAAAAGATATGGGCTCGCATCTATCTGCACATCCAACCTCAAGTGGTCAGAAACCCATATCCAATTAGAGAAATCTAGTTTATAATAATTATTATAAGACCTCTTTCAATTTTTCTATACGTTGAATCAATCCATAATACAATGCTTCTATCTTATCTTCTCCCATTGCAGTTAAATAATCATATCTATACAGCATATTTCTCCACTTAATAGCAACTTCATATAACTCATCATAGTTAATTTCAATATTCTGGTTTTGAGAAACAGTATTCAAAATATAATCAAAATCTATATCCTTTTGATTGAAGAACGTACCAGAAGCCGTATGAAAATTGTATTCATAAATTTTGCTTTGAGAATACATTGCCTGCCCACTATCAAATATAGGAGCTATATCTAACCACTGCAAGCTATTCACATCTCTTACTACACCAAAATTTCCTAAATGTCTATCTTTATTAACTATTAAATAATCTAAAATAAACATTTTAAGAAGTTTTTCTTTTACATTTTTGATTCCTTTTTCTTCCAATATTTTAATATAATATTAATAAACACTTGTACCTCTTTCGGCATTTAAATCTACATTTTCGAATCTAAGAATGGAGAAAGAAGATATATATTCTGTATTAATATCAATAAAGCATTCACATTTTGACATTATTTTATGACCTATTTGATCGATAGTGTAATCAACATGATCTAAGTTTATAACTTTACAAATATCACTTGCAAGAACTTCACAAAACGGCTCTAAGTCCATTTGTCTTAAAGAACTTTTTAATAAATATCTTTTCTTATTAGATCAACAACCCACGTTTTCTTCAACATTCCATTAGATGTATTGTTAGGCGTATATAAATTGATATTATCTTTAATTAATATTTTATTTTCAAAACTTGCATCAATAAAATCCTGACTATTAAAATCATTCATAAAGAAATTAATATCATGCCAGTCCATTTGTTTTTCGACTGGATTTAACCAATATTGATCACTCAAAGATAATCCAAATGCTTTATTTAATAAAATGTCCTTATTTTTTATACCAACATTATCTAAGAAATCATCTAATCCATCTCTCCATGAAGGAATGCCACGACCTCTAAACCATGAAGTAATACAATTAACATTAAGTTGTTTTTCTTTAAAACATTCTAAAGGTGCATAATCAGGATTATATATTTCAACAATATCTACAACTGTATTATTTTCATTATTTAATGTAATTTTAGAAATTTTTGTCGTCTTGTTCATTAAATAATATTCTGTAATTCCATTAGTGAAAGGATTACTAATAAATTATTCATCATCTGGAAAACGATTATAATGCTTGCCATAATGTTCCATTTCATAATCTGTACAATACTTTTCAGCCGCAAAAAAATCAACTGTCCTATTAAGATAAGGTTGTTTATAACCTTTTATTTTTTGCTTGTATATTCTTTGCGCTGACTTTTCTATTCTTGATTTATTTTTCTTTAAATATTCTATTTTTTTATTGAAAAGAGATATTAAATTTTCTGATATGACAGCAAAGTCAAATGACAACAATTCATTATAAGGGACCGGAAACATATTAGATAACATACATTTACCAAGACTTTTTTTATTACCAGAAGATGTCATCCTTAATACGAAAGGACTAGATTTTTTAATTGTACCATCACTTTCATAATCACTACTATCCTCATTATTTATAGGTAAAAAATAGATATAACCATTAATTCTCAAAACTGTACCTAATACTTCTTCTTGTTGAGGTATAAACAAACTTATTTTTTGAATTTCTTTTAAAGAATCTTTTGTAACTCTAAATAAACGCATATATCTATAACCTCCTCACTAATAAAAATAAAACAGAGAAAAGTCATAAGACCTTCTCTGTTTAGAAACTTAAATCTACCAACTAAGGCTATGGTAACTCCCTTTTACTGGTTCCAACTCAGGCTATGGTCCTCCGTTTTAGAGAAGAATTATCTTCTATAAACAATATAACATAAATAAGTTTAAATTTCCATAATATTATATGTTTAGATATAATTCTTTTCATATTATAGTATATAGCTCATGACTCATATTTATAATTGTTTTCTTATTTTATTACATTTTTATTTTAGTAAAAATAGTTGATTTAGTAATACTCATGAGACAAAGACTTCCTGAGGCGATTACAGACTTCGAGAGTTGCACACAAATTTTTTCATCATTTTCTAACTGATTTTGTGAGACTCTAGGAACTATAAAAACTCAAAAAGGTTTGATTTTTCAGCGAAATTTGGGATGCAGATTCAATCGAAGAAGCTTGTAAATAAGTACAAAAAATACAAAATTTTAAAAAGTACTGATTTTATGATCAGAATTTTTTTATGCAATAACTTGTTATCATATCATTAATCTATAAACTGGAATTTATTGTTTTGCTTCTCCACAATACCATAAATATATTGAATATACAAGCATAGCAATCAGTCCTATTACCAATAGAACATTCACTTTAATTATAAATACAGACAAAAGAGTATTTGTCAATCCATGAAAAACACTACAAGCAAAAACACATTTCGTTTTTTTGTAAATTGTCGCCAGCCAAAAGCTCAGTATAACAGCTAACGCTAAGAAAAAGAGAAATGGCATATTTTGTTGCGATGAGCCATTTACAAACCAAAGGGGAATATGCCAAATTCCCCACACAACACCCGTAATGATTGTGGCTATAGGGAAATTCAATTTTTCCTCTAATAAAGGCTGCATAACACCTCTCCAACCTAATTCTTCTTCGCCGCCATATATAAATGTTGCTTGAAGAAAGATTAAAGGCATCAAATACCATGGTAATGCGGAATTAAATTCCCTTGACGATAAACCTATTGTCAGTATTTCAAAAATAGAAAATAAAAACAAAAAAATCAATGATTTCTTTCTGTAGCCAAAAATAAAATGTAATATAGATTTAACCGTGTTTTTTTCTTCTAAGACAAAGAAAGTTGCTATTGTCGGTCCGAATCCTCCTATAATATGTAAAATAGTGCCTAAAGGATGCGAAAATGGGATAATATTTAAACTTGTTAACACAGCAAGTCCAGACCAGGCTATCCCTGTAATAACAAATGTAATTATAAGAAATTTTGCTAACCGTTTAGTATCCAATTCAGTATATCTCCTTTTCAAATTCTAATTTATCTATATTCTTAATTATAACATATACTATCATTTAATATCATACACAAATAATAATTTTCATCAATCTACACGTCCATCTATCAAGAATAAATTTAATGATTTGACTTTATATTCTAAAAATTTTAAACTTTCTAAATCGTCTTTTTCTACCAAACTCAAAGCTTTAGCTTGATATTTTTGTATTCATCAGTTACTTTAACTCCTGTCTGTTGGTGACTAATGGTACTATTTTCATTTAGCAGTTTTTTAACAAAAAAATAAGATGACGATTCGATTGAAGATGCTAGTAAATAAGCATAAACAAATATTAGATTTAAAAAATTCTGATTTTAATTGAATCAGAACTTTTTCATTTTAATTATTTTTACTGTTATCCAGTATATATTCTTCATATTGTTGTCTACCTTCTTCGACCAATTCAAGTCTATATTTATCTCCAGTAAATAATATGCGACTCCACGTATTAATAGGAAATTCTTTTAATAGTGATGTTAGATATTGATCTCCGTCTTTAGGTATCCAGACTTCTTCTAATTTATACTGATCACCATTTATCTTCATTGTTACTTTCATATAATCCAAATAACCACTTACTGAAACATCACTATCTTCTTTATATTGTTCAATATAAAACATTCCATAAATATCTGCTTCATCTTTTGACTCATTGATTTTGAATAATCTATAAGATACGACTGCAAAATCATATTCAAAATATTCATTATCCATATGTGCTAATTCACGTCTTAAACTTTTATCGAGTTCTTGAGATGGTGTCACAATCTGATGATCCCAATAAAATAGCAAAGCACTTAATGCTATAACAATTCCTACAATTACCAAAATTATTCTTTTCTTCTTACTCATTTTTTCCTCCCGCATATATTCATTAAATCATATATTTTTTTTAGTTATGACCTGAAATATCATGACTATCTAGATACTCATACATTTTTTTGCACATTATGTCGATAATTTCTCCATATATCCTTTTGGATCATCAAGATATATAAGGCCATGTTCTCATAGGCATGCGCTTTAATATATCAATTGTTATTTGAGGATACTGATATATCCATATTTTTCTGGATTGATTTTTTGTTGATTATCTTTTTTTAAATAAGCGACAAAATAATTAGCTTCCCCATATTTAAAAGAATACATATCAATCTGGTTATCTTTATTTTCTCTAAAAGTTTCATTAGTAAGTTGAAGCAAAACACAATATCCATAAACTTTTATATATGTATTATCTTCTGTGTATCCAAATGCATGTTAAGCTAAAGTTGTTAAATCAAAATGTCAGGGTCCTATCGTTGCTTGATACTCATCTGGTTTTAACCTTGTTTCAATACATTCCATAACAGCCAGACCAACTTCTTTAGGCAAGTTCACAGACAAATTCAAGCAATAATAAGCCTGTAATAACTCCATAAGAACTGCAACAACAACTGATATGATAGTTATTTTTTACTCTTTTTCATTTTGCTCTTCTCACTTCTCATTTAGTTCTTATAATTTATTGAAATGCATTGCTCATGATATGAAATGAAATAATCCATGTGAATAATTCTATTGACAAAAAAATTATATAATTTATGAACTATACATTTTTTAAAAATACTTTAATATATTCTTAAAAATGCTTTAATCTCTTCTATAAATCAATAATATTGTTTATAAAAGAACAGAACTATTATAGGAATACAAAAGTTTTTCTTGTATATAAAAAGCTGTAAAAATTATTTTTTAAAATAATATCTTTACAGCCTTCCATATAAAATAGAATTTTATTATTTTCGTTTTCCAAAATATTCTACTAAGTTGGATATTCCAGAAATTATCCAAAATATTGCAATTATAACTAAAGTCATTCTCCAACCTTTAGAGACTTCTGCAACAAAAACAAAAGTATATAAAGCAAATATACTTAATATCAAACAGATTATTGTTGTCATGACTTTTATTTTTATATGTTTATCCATAATTCAATACCTTCTTAAAATCTCATTTATCGCCTTTTACCATTTTTATCAAACTTCTTTCTCAATGCCAACTCTGTTGGAAAAATACAACCAATGAAAGGAACAAGTTGTACAAACACTATAATAGTTCCTACAGTTCCTACATAATCTGTGCTTTTTCCAATGATCGAAAACATAAGTATAATAGTGATTGGTAATGTAATTAATCCACATATATACCATATTTTACCACAATATTGATGAGCAAAGTCCCACGTCTCTTTATTTTTCATAGACATAGATGTACGATATCCAAACATGGCATTTATTTCATTTGGTGCCTTTTTCATAAAATATTTTCCAAAACCAATCATGACACATGGAATAAGTAAATCCATTATCAACACAAAAATCCAAAATCCCATAATAAATTTTCCTCCATCAATCCTCATAAAAGACTTCTTTTCATATATAATAAGGGATATGGATTTCCCTGTTCGTCTAATGCCGTGCGTTTATAAACTTCAAATCCCATATATTCATAAAATCCTTTCGCTAGCGGATTTTGTTCATTAACAGTGAGTTTGTTGATTGCATAATTTTCAATAGCGTATTGTATGAATTGTTTTCCTAAGCCTTTTCCTCTGTATTCATTTGAAATGAATAACATTTCAAGCGTTTGATCAGCAACACCCATGAAACCTACGGGTTTGCCTTGTTTGTTTTTGGCCACCATCAAAATAGGAACATCTGTCAGTGCTTGTGGAACATACTGCTTAATATGATAAATGTCATCAGATGATAAAAATAAATGCGTTGCTTGAACAGAACTTTCCCATACATCGACTAACTTTTGAATCAATACAGGGTTGCGTTCTTCAACTTGAACTATTTTCAATTAATCTTTCCCTCCCAACTTCCACTTTTCTAATATACATCATTATAACAAATCCTCTATCAATTTTCATGAGAAATCTTTTATATGTGATGATCATTGATATATTGAATAAATTTCTTCATTGCCGGTGATAAAATGAAATCTTTTTTCCAGACCATAACTGAGCAACTTTCAAGTTTTGGTTCTAATGGAACAAACGTTAAATCACGCATTTCATCAATACTCTCTAAACAAAAAGCAATTCCTAAATCATTTTTAATAAAATGAACCAAGTTATAACCCAAATTATAATATGCTGCAATATTTAGATTTTGATAATACTTTCCAAACCAATTTTCTATTTCATTGATAACCATTGTACGATTAGACATTAATAATCTTTCATTGATTAAATCTTGTGGTTTAATCAATGATTTCTTTGCGAGGGAAGAATCACTTTTTGTTAAAATTCCCCATTGTTCTTTTTGTGCCATTTTTTTAAAATTATATTTCGTTATATCTACTGGTTCTACTAATAAACCTAAATCCACAATGCCTTTGTCAAGATTATTTTTAATCGTATCAGAATTAGCTGTAATAATTTCAAATTTAACCAAAGGATTATCTTTTGAAAAACGACTTACTATTTGAGATAAATATTTCACTCCTAAAGCTTCTCCACAGCCAATCGTTATTAAACCTGTGATATGCTGGGCATCATGATTAAAATCTTCTTTTATTTTTTCTTCAATTTGTATCATCTCTTGTGCTCTTTGTCTAAAAAGCATGCCTTCACTTGTGAGTTCAATGCTATGTTGTTTTCTTTCAAATAATTGAACGCCTAATTCATCTTCTAATTGAATTAATTGTCTTGATAAAGTGGGCTGTGTAATATGAAGCAATTCTGCAGCCTTTGTTATATTTTCTTCCCTGGCAACCATTAAAAAATATTTTAATACTCTTAGTTCCATTTTGATATCCCTCCTTCTATAAAAACAATAAACAAGAAGCTTATACTTCTTGTTTATGATCACCTTCAATCAATTATTTTTGAGCCATCATTCCTACTAAACGATGAGGTTGATATGGTTCTTCCAAATATCCTTTTTCTTCTTCTGTTAATTCTAATTCAGTCGCTTTCACAGCTCCATCAATATGATGAAGTTTTGTTGCACCAACAATAGGTGAAGCCACTTTTGACATTAACCATGATAATGAAATTTCAGTCATTGATACATTATGTTTTTCAGCTAATTCCATTACTCTATCAATAATGATTCTATCTTGTTTTTCTGTAGCATCATATTTGCCTTTGGCATAGCTATCTTCCTGCATTCTTTTTGATTGTTCTCCTGGATGTTTAGCTAATCTTCCTGATGCCAAAGCACTATATGGTGTCATAGCAATGTTATCTTCTTTACAAAGTTTAGCCATCTCACGTTCTTCTTCTCTAAAGATCAAATTATAATGTCCTTGAATGGAAATAAATTCTTCATATCCATTCGCACGAGCAATGGCATTAGCTTTCGCAAGCTGATAAGCAAAGCAGTTTGAAATACCGATATATCTTACTTTTCCTTCTTGAATCAATTCATGTAATCCTTCTAATATATCTTCAATAGGTGTATGATCATCCCAAGAATGACAAATATATAAATCAACATAATCCATGTTCAAACGTTTTAAACTGGCTTCTAAACAATTTCTGACATGTTGCTTTCCAGAAATACCATTTGCAATTTCTTCAGGTGTTCTTGCTGAAAATTTAGTCGCAATCACAACATCTTCTCTTCTTGCAAAATCTTTGATTGCTCTACCTAAAAATTCTTCACTTGTTCCTCCCTGATAAGCCATCGCTGTATCAAAAAAGTTAATACCATTATCTAAAGCATACTTTATAATTTCTCTAGATTTATCTTCTGGCAAAGTCCAAGAATGCATTCCCTTTGTTGCATCACCAAATCCCATACATCCCAAACATACTTTTGATACTTTTAAATCACTATTTCCTAACATTGTATATTTCATATATTTGACCTCCTTCAAATCAATGTTTTTATCTTTCCATGTATAGTGTCATCCATTCATAATTACAGTCATCAAAATATTTTCATTCTTCATTTATATAAGACAACAGTTAAATAGATATATTCATATATATCATGGTTATCTTGACATCTATTATATTATTCTTTCTTCCATAAAAAACAATTTACAAAGATTTTATAAAGTCTATATATTGACATTTTTTATAAAATGTCTACTTAAATTCTTTCTAAAATCCTATTGAACTATTATTCTATTCTTTACTATCAATCTATGACTTTACATCACATCTTTCATGAAATATAAATATAGACGAAAAGGATTAAAAAATCATTTAATCCCTTCTATCCATTCTCTTCATCAAGTGATAATGTCACAGTGACATTTCCTTGGCCAAGAGTTTCCATCAATTCACTTTTAGAAATTCCCTGTATTTGACCCAATTGAGTAAAATTCCATGTATTAGGACGATAATAAATGACAAACATATGTCCTAAATACAAAATCAAATCACAAGCTTCAGTTGTTATGCTTTGATCATTGGTTGGTAAATGGAATCCCAAATCACCTACTTTTTCCATACTTGCATAATCTTCCATTTCAATTGTGATGGGACCATTTTGAAGCTTTTCTTTTAATGCTTTTGTAGAAGAATTATCAACCAATGATGCCTTTAAAGTTTTTTCACCAATCTGAATCATCATAATTATCAGCTCCTTTTTACTTTTCATTCCATATCATTCTATTATTTTCATCCAAAATCATTTCATGATATATTTATTCAAGATATGCTTCAATTTCTATTGTCCCTGACATATCTTCAATATATTCACTTCCTGAAATGGCTTGTCCTAGTTCATAAAGACCACTGGCACTGCCAAAATCTTCATAAAACATGACTACATCTGTCCATGGTTCATAATAGGCTAATGTTCCTGTCACAGCATTAGCACTCACTGCATCTGTCATTGTTAAATCAACAGGTGGATAAAATATTTTTTCATTATCACTATAATTTTCTACTTCAATAGTTAAAGGTAATTGTTCATATAATGAGTTTGCTGCTTGGCTATCATTTAATTCAAAAAGAGTGATTTGTCCATTCGAAGTGACACTGATTTTTTTAGACTCTTTTGATGTCGCATCTTGTTCAACAGTTTCCTGATGATCCTGAGTTTGTGTCGTACTTGTACGATTTGGTTCTGTCTGATTTTGACAACCCCATAGAGAAAAACACATCACTAAGGATAATATTATTTTGATAATATTTTTCATACTAACCCTCCTTTATTTCAACTTTAAATCATCTTAATTAAAAACAGAATGATGTCATTCATTTATTAATAAGAACTTTAAATCCAACATAAATTTCAATATGATGTATTTATTGCTTAGTTTTCATTTGATAAATAAAATAATCCAATATATCAATAGATTTATAACAAGTATGCGCTTTTTCCAATAAAGCCTGTCGATACCTTGTCAGCATATCTATTCTTTGTGATAATGTGCTATCACCTTCACTTATATATTGAATATACTTTTTCATATCCTGTATACTCATTCCTACATTTTTTAAAGTCATAAGAAAACTAAGCTTTTGGATGTCTTTTTCTTCATATATCTTTTCTCCATCTATTTGCTTGACTTCATCAAAAAAACCTTGATTTTCAAAAGCCTGAATACAGTCAATAGGAACATTATATGTTAAACTGATTTCATTGATATTCATTGTTTCACCACCTTATCAATAAGTATTTCTGCATATTTTACTTAACTGCTATTCGTTTTAATAATTGGTTTCCTATCAATGAAAATGTCACCATAATCAATAAATAATCCAAGTAAAAACGAAGCTTCAATTCTGAAAAATCAAAGAACTTAAATTCAGTCATAAAGAACATATCTTGCCACATTCTTCTTTGATAAAAGACAAACAAACCACAAACGAAAACGGCTATCATAACTATATGGAATATTTGATGATGTCTTATATATAACGAACTTCTTTTCAATTTTGCTATCATCGCATTGAAATGAAATCCAATGTGAATAGACATCACAATATATAGCCATGATGAAGAAACCAGATGCACTGTTCTTCCTAAAGATGTTCCTCCTAGATCTATAAAGCTTAGGACATCTCTTGAAATCATAAAGCCACTTACAGCTGTACATATCATAGCAATGAATAAACATGTATTGATGACGATTTGAAAGATTCTTACTGGTGTATATTTTCCTTTAAACAATGTTGTATACCATTTTCTATTCCAAATATGATGCCATATAAATAACAGACATAGGATGACTCCAAGCCACTCATGTACAAAATTTGACCATAGATGATACCCCATCACAACAATTAATAATATTGTCATGATGATATCTAAAATGATTTTATTCTTTTTCATCTAATCAACCATTCCTATATCTGATAACCATTGATTGACATCATCTTGACAGCTATCTGTATCAGGGCGATAAACACCAAATGCATCTAGCAGTGTACTATGAGGTAAAGCATCCTGTAAGTCTTCAATACTTCTTCCCAGTCCACCTGTCCCATGTGCACAAAATGGAATAATAGTTTTGTTGGATAAATCATAACTTTCGATAAATGAGAAAATGGCCATTGGACATGAAGACCACCAGTTCGGATAACCTAAAAATATAACATCATATTCATCCATATTTTCTACTGTATCTACAATTGTAGGTCTTGTCTGTTGTGCAAGTTCGTCTGAAGCACGATCTAAACATTCATCATAGTCACTGGAATAAGGTTCATCTACAATAATAGAAAACATATCTCCACCAACTTGCTCCTGAATAAAATGTGCGACTTTTTCTGTATTACCTGGTGCTAAAACACTGGCTGATGTCGAAGCATCAACATCTACACTTGATGGATCATCCACATGTGTATTATCTGCCCATGTAAAATAAGCAATCAATATTTTTCCATCTAAACTTATCGTTTCGTTAGGTACAGAAACACTCTGTTGTTCATTAACCTTTGATACATTGTCATTGCTTTGACATGCACTTAATAGACATACACAAAATACGAATAAAAGGCATTTAATTTTTTTCATATCCTTCCACTTCCTTTCTAACTACATCTTATCTAACAAACAACCATATGTCTAATACTTATCAATCATATTGAGCCATGCTTATAAAGCATTTGTAAGTGTAGACTCTCTAATCGTATCCATACCTCAAATAAAGATATTTTACTCATTACAAAAAATTTCAAATAAAAAAAGGATGAAAATCATTTCACCCTTCCATTAGTCATTGATACTATCAATCCATGAAACAATCTCATCTTTAGCATCTTGTACCTGATTGCCATGAATTGTCAATCCTTCTAAAACTGTTGCCTGAGGACAAAGCTCTTTAATCTCTTCAACAGCATCAGAAAAGCCAGATCCCCCTGACGTATTAAATGGAATAATCGTTTTGTCAGAAAAATCATATTCTTCTAAAAAAGAATATAATGGCATAGGCATTCCATACCACCAATTAGGAAATCCCAAGTAAATAACGTCATATTCATTAAAATTCTCAACATGTGAAGATAATACTGGTCGAGAATTCTGATCACGTTCGCCTTGTTGCTGATCTACCAATGTATCATAATCAGCTGGATATGGCGTTTCTGTCTGAATCAAAAATTTATCTCCACCCGTCTGTTCTACAATGACATCTGCCATATATTCTGTATTTCCTATTAATTGTTGATTTTCCACAATCACACTGGCCGAACTCGATGCATCTGTATTTTCTGGAAAGTCAGTATTTCCAACTCTTGAAAAATAAGCAACTAATATTTTGCCATTGTATGTTTGTGTGTCTATTGTTGGTTTTTTAGTAACTGCCTCACTTTCACCGCTGGATGTTGATTGACAGCCCATAAGCATCATAGCCAATAAAATCAATAAAATCTTTTTCATTTTCTCCCTCCTCTTTATTCTCATTTTAAATGACAGACCTATTCCTTGTCTAATACTTCATATACATGTCTCTTATGCCCTTTAAGCATTTGAAAAAAGCCTCTTGAAATGAGGCTTTTTACTGATGTTCTTTCATTTTTTTAGTTAAAAAGTCAATAAATTTTGATACTGTAAAACTCATGGACTGATATTTTTTCCAGATAATTAAAGAGTTCGTCGTTAATTGTGGTAAAAGTGGTCTAAAACATAATTTATTATCTGTACCATCATGATATGAACCTTTAATCACAATCGCATACCCCATATCATTAGATACCAGCATAGAAGCTGTGGTCGTTAATTCTGAAACAGCCACAAAATGAAGCTGATGATACGTTTCTTCTCCCATCCATTCTTTAAACTGATTTTGTGTTTCTAATCGAGAAGTATTAATAAGAGGAAGATTTTTTAAATCAGAAGCTTCGATAAAATCCTTTTGAGCAAGAGGATCATCTTTCTTCATTAAAATCCCCCATATTTCTGGCTGATTCATTCTTAAAAAATCAAATTTATCTAAATTGATTGGCTCCAATGCAAAACCTATATCTACCAATCCATTATCTATCATTTCAGCAATAAAATCACTATTTCCATTACGAATACGAAAAGTCACCTGGGGATATAATGATTTAAATTCCTTGATATATTTTCCCATCGTCTTTGTTGCTTCAGTAATGCCACATGCCAAAACAATCTCACCAGTCACTTCATGCATCTGATTGCCTATTTCCAGTTCTGTTTTTTTAGACAAATCAATAATTTCTTCGGCTCTTCTTTTTAAAAGCATTCCTGTTTCTGTTAGTAAAACTTTTCTTTTTCCTCTAATAAACAAAGCCGTTCCCAATTCATCTTCTAATTGCATTAACTGGCGACTTAAAGTCGGTTGTGTTATATGTAAGATTTCAGCGGCGCGTGTAATATTTCCCTCTCTAGCGACTGCCAGAAAATATTTCAAAACTCTGATTTCCATGTCTCATCACTCCTTATCCAATCATGATCAAGCTTTTCTTATTCTATTATATCATCATTTTAGACAACTCGAAATTCCTTCCATTTGCCTTTTATCAATCTTATCACAAAGCATACAGAACGACATAACCAGTCTAATCCCATCGCAATCCATACACCAAGAATCCCCATATTCAAAATAACTCCAAATAAGAATGCTGAGCCTAAACGAAAGACAATCATTGAAAAGATTCCAATATACATAGAATAGTGAACATCACCAGCAGCGCGTAAGCCATTAGGTAAAACAAAAGATGTTGGATGCAAGGCAAAAGCCATGATATTATGCATGATAACCAATACGTAAGTGAGCTGTTGTGCTTCATGAGAAAGGGTATATAAATCTAAAATCCAAGGTAATAAAACAATCACAAGACCACCTATCAAGGCTGTTGCCAGATAAGAAATTTTCATAAGTTTTTTCATATAATGTTGAGCCTGTTGATATTGATTGGCTCCTACGCATTGTCCTACGATTGTCACAATAGCGAGATTCATTGCATTCACAACAACTACCGCAATCTGGTCAATACTTCCAGCAACACTATTAGCTGCAATCTGGCTGGTTCCAAACAAAGCGACAATGCTAGTGACTAGAACTCTCCCTAAAGTAAACAAACCATTTTCAATCCCATTAGGAATCGCAATATGAAGAATCTTTTGAATCATTGTTGTATTGATAGAAAAAATATCTTTGATTTTGATATAAACCTCATTATGCTGATTACATGAAAGAATAAAGATTATCACAGCAACCACTATTCTAGAAACAAGTGTTGGCACCGCTACCCCAGCAACTCCAGCATGGAAAATAAAGATTCCCAGATAATTACCAACAATATTAATCATATTCATCAACAATGATAAATACATAATGATTCGTGTCTTGCCAATGGAACGAAACATGGCTGATGCTGAATTGTAGATTCCTAAAAACGGAAATGACAATGCTGTAATAAAGAAATAAGTTAAACTGGCCTGCATGACATCACTATCAATAGAGCCAAAGAAAAGACTTAAAATACTGTGACGAAAAACAAGGCAAACGACCATAATCATAATCGAAATAACAGCTGTTATGGTCATTAACTGTCCTGAAGCAAAAATAGCATTTTTCTTGTTTTGACTGCCAATATATTGAGAAACAATCACTGCCCCTCCTGTAGCAATAGCTGTCAATACCGTGATGATCAAATTATTGACCATATCTACCAGACCAACTCCAGAGATAGCAGCTTCCCCAACATAGGAAACCATCATGGTATCAGCCATTCCCACAATCATGATGAGAATCTGTTCAATAATCAATGGAATGATGAGTTTCTTTAAATCTTGATTGGAAAATAACATGGTTTCTCCTCCTCTTTTCATACTTATTATATAATGTCTTTATTTACAATGTCTAATACCTATAATAAATATTTATCATGCTTACAAAGCATGTTTTATCATTAATGCTTTTCTTGTATTCCTTGCATCAATTCCATATATTTTTATGATATTATACATATCAATCATAGTGAAAACATGGTAAGATATTTGATAGAGGAAGTGTTAATATGTTACTGACTATTCATCAACATAAAATTGAAATCAATCAGCCTGCAAGTTTAGAAGCAATTGCGAAAAAGTATTTTCCAGACCAGCAGATTTATGCTGGTATAGTGAATGGGAAATTATACGAACTCAATCATATTATTGAAAATGATGCGACTATTGAATGGGTCGATGAACAAAGCATCATTGGTAAACAAATCTATGAAAGAACGCTCACATTTGTTTTTATTGTGGCGACAAAACAATTATTTAAAGATGCTGTGATTCATGTTGAATTTACGTTTCAGGATGGGCTATACTGCTCTATTCAAAAAAAGGAAAGTCTAACACCACAGGATGTTGATCAAATCAAACAAAGAATGTTAGATTTGATTCAAAAACAATCCAAAATAACACGTCATGTCATGCCACAAAATCAGGCTATTGACTTTTTTAAACAAAATCATCTTGAAGATAAAGCTCATTTATTACAATATCGTTCAAAAGACACATGCAGTATTTATGAAATGGAAGGCATTTATGATTATTTTTATGGTTTTATGCTTCCTGATGCTTCATATCTCAAACAGATTTCTTTACAGTTCTTTGCGCCAGGATTACGTTTAGGACGTTATGATGTCACTTTTCAACATTATAAACTTTTCCAGATCATGAAAGAATATGAAGAATGGGGTGAGTTAATAGATGTTCCTACTGTCGCAAAGATGAATGAAAAAATTGTCAAAGGTCAAATCAATGAACTAATGTTAATGTCAGAAGCGATGATTGAAAAGAAATTAGCTGAATTAGCAACATATATAGCCAAAGAAAAAGAGCATCTCAAAATGATTTTAATTGCAGGTCCTAGTTCTGCAGGTAAGACAACTTTTTCTAAGCGTTTAGGTATTCATTTAAAAATATTAGGAATGAGCCCTATCACAATTTCCATGGATGATTTTTATTTGAATCGTACACAAACTCCTAAGCTTCCTGATGGCAGTTATGATTTTGAAAATATTGAAGCTGTGGACTTAAAATGTTTCAATGAAACCATGCTTCATCTGATTCATCATAAACCTGTTTATTTACCTCGCTATCATTTTCAAACAGGTTTCAGAGAATATGATAAACATCCTACTGTATTATCTGATCGTCAAATTCTTATCATTGAAGGTATTCATGGATTAAATCCACGTACTTCGTACTATATACCTGAAAATGCGAAAATGAGAATATATATCAATGCTTTAACTCATTTAAATTATGATAATCATAATCGTATTCCAACATCGGATTATCGCTTAATTCGTCGTATTGTCCGTGACTATCAGTTTAGAAACGCTGATGCTACAGAAACAATCCGTCGTTGGAAAAATGTAAAAAATGGAGAAGACAAATATATTTATCCTTATCAGGAAGAAGCCGATGCTATTTTTAATACATCTATGGTATATGAGCTCGCTGTCTTAAAACCAATTGCTCAAAAGTTATTATTACAAGTATCCCCAGAATCTAAAGAATACATTGAAGCTAATCATCTTTGTAAACTGCTAGATTACTTTGTAGAAGCCAAAGTGAGTGTACCACAAACTTCAATTCTCGCTGAATTTGTAGGTAATTCTATCTTTCAATAAAAAAGATGTCGATGTGTTTAACATACCGACATTTTTTCATGAAATAAACAGACTAATAAAATCAGAAAATATTTTTGCGATAAATTCAATAATATTGACACACCATTGACTCAATGTTTCCATCATTGTCCCTACACGATTATCCGATGTATCCTGTAAAGTAATGACTGACTGAATTTCTTTTCTCGAAGATACATCTTCTTCAAACTGATCAATCTGTCTTTCAAACAAAGTTCTAGATACCTGATGATCACCAAAGAATAAGCTCATCACACATATAAGAAGCAATACACAGCACAAATCAATCCAAAACTGTTTCATGCACTTAAATATTCATCTAAAACCATTGCTAAAATATTTAAAGAATTTTGAACTTCTTCATATGTGTTTTCATTTGCTCCAACTTCTATTAATACCATATTATCAGTAACACCTTGATTATAATGACTTTGTTTAAGATAAACACCTCGACATATTTTAGGAATCTTTTCATTCAACATATCAGCCAGTTTTTCACAACGCTTATTGACTGCACTGTAATGAGAACTTCCCTTTCCCACAACAAACATTAATTTTGCATAATTTTTATGATCCACAGTAATTGTTGATAAGTTCTTTTTAATAGAATCCCTATGAAAATCAATCACTAAATCATACTTTCCATGTTTTTCAACTGCCTGTGTTAAATACTTTTGTGAAACACTATATGATTTGGCATAATCAATATGATTTTTGGTTTTATACAATTCAAAATCCGTTGTTTCATAATCGACTTCATAACCTCTGTTTTCTAACAATTGCATTAAATAACGACTCCCTTCTTTCACTGACTTTGTCGCATACTCTTCACCTTGATGCGTATTATAAATATAAATTGATTTTCCATTAAGCTGCTTTTTCACATTGGTTGTTGTTAATGAAGACACAACATTTTCAACACTTTCACTATAAATGCTTTGAAAAGGAAGATTGAATAAAATCACAATCACCACAACTATTTTGAAAATAATTTTTATATTTTTATTCATGAAACCTTCCCTCCTCTAACTATACAATGAACTATATGCAAAAAAAGTTATTTTTAGTACATAAAAAAGAAATTCATAAAAGAATTTCCTAATAAGTCATACTATTAATACTTGTTGATAATAATTTAGATAACATTTCAATATCAAAATCAATCTGTTTATCACTCATAACAAATTGATTTTCAATGGGATTTAAAACTTCATTTAATAATTGGATACGCTTTTGTTCACTTAACTGTCCAATTTCTCCTAATATCAAACGTCTTTGCACTTCATTCAATCGTCCTTCATAACGCTTACGTTTTCCTACCTTTAAAGCTGTTGAAGGATCTAAAGATTCTTTAAAATAACCCTCTAACAGATTATAAACATCACTCACTAAACTAGAAACATGAATGACTGTTGGTACACCAATAGCCAAAACAGGAACCCCCATTGTTACTTCACTTATATTTTTACGATGATTGCCAATTCCACTTCCTGGATAAATACCCACATTATTCATTTGAATCACACGACAAATCTTTTCATAACTTTGTGCACACAATGCATCAATAGCGATAACCAGATCTGGCTGAAATTCCTGTACCAATGCCAACAACAAATCGGCAGTTTCCATACCCGTATGTGCCATTACCCCTGGGGCAATACACATCGTATCATAATACTGATGACGATGTCTTTCTTCGATAGAATAATGATGCGTGGCACGAATCAGATTCAATGTTCTCGGTCCAATCGCATCACTTGTGAGTGTGGGATTTCCCAATCCTATCCATAAGATAAGCGGATCTATTTTCTTGACCTTCTCTTTAATAAGGAGAGATAACTGCTTTTGAAAATGTTGTGAAATTTTTTCAAAATCCTGATAATCAGGAAAACTGATTTCAATATATTTACCTATATCATGAGGATAAAGAGGACTGGTCTGTAATATTTCAAATGTTTCAATAGAAATATCTCCATCTTGTTTTTGATGATGTTTATAATCTTTATCTTGTGTTGCATAAGCCAATGATTCTATAGCTAAATCGCTACGTGTATAATATTTATTCATATTCTCACCATTATAAGCATTACCAAAATTAAAAAAATATAATCAATTATCAATAAAACATTGCATTTATCATCTATTTTTGGTAGAATAACATGGCAAAAGTCAAAGTGAGGTGAAAGATAATGGCAAACATGAAACAACAAATCAAACGTTATAAAAATGACAACAAAAAACGTTTAATCAACAATTCTTATAAAAGTGCTTTAAAAACAGCAATTAAAAACGTAAAAGCTGAAGTTGAAGCTGGAAATAAAGAAGCTGCAATTGCTGCATACAATGTAGCTGCATCTAAATTAGATGCTTCTGTCAGCAAAGGAATTCATCATAAAAACTATGCTAGCAGACAAAAATCTAAATTAGCAAAATTAGTGAACTCTATCGCTTAATGAGATAGAGTTTTTTATTTATCTTGTATGTCAAGTTTTCTTGACATACATTTTTTATCATTCTATAATAAAAGTGTAAAGAAAACTTGACATGAGGTGATATAAGACATGAGGTGATATAATGAATAAAGAAGATATTTTAAAAAAGAATCAAAAACAATGAATAAAGAATATGACTTTTTTCTTGATCAAAAAACAATTCCTATATTAATGTCTGTTTTTATCATTTTGTGTTTTGTTATGATGTTATTCTCTTTTATAACCCCATTCCAACAGGAAATCTTTTATACCTCAACAACCCTGTTATTGACGTTTCTTGCATCATACTTTCTTGCTTATTTCTATTATTTACGTATATCGAAATACTTATATATAGGCCTTTTCTTCCTTGTTTTCTTGATGTTTTCTATAAGTTATCTGTGGTTATTGATTTGGTAGGTGAAACATATGGATAAAAATAAAATTCTTGATTTATATCGTCATGAAAAAGATGAAAGACAAGTTCAATGCCAAAGAAAAGCGTTATTGAAAGGTATGTCTTTTCTTGTAACTGTTGCCCTCACATTGATGTTCTTTTCTTTTGAATTTCAGGAAGTTCCAACAGTCTTTTATACCATTTATATCTTGATTATGCCTATAGCTGGATTGTCATTGAGTATGCGTGGCTGGTATGACAAAAATAAATTCTATTTCATATGTGGGCTTGGTTTGATTGTTCTTTGTCTTATCAATGGTTATCAATATATATCTATCATGATTGGAGTTTAATATGAATGAAAAATTAGTACTTAAAAATCATTTAAGAGAAGCAAGAAATGAAAAAGGACTCTCACAAATGGAATTGGCCAATATGGTTGGTGTATCAAGACAGACAATCTCATCTATTGAAAATGGACAATTTAATCCTACTGCTAAACTGGCACTCATTTTATGTATTGCATTAGATAAGACATTTGAAGAAATCTTTTATTTTGATATATCAATTTGACTTTCGATAGTCATAGGATTATCATGTGTATATGTAAAAAGGAGGAACATATGGAACGTAAAAGTATTGCAATTGAGGATACATGGGATTTATCTCGTATCTATGCAAATAAACAGGAATTTTATACAGATTTAGAAAAAGCGAAAGATTTATTATCATCTTTGCTTCAACAAAAGGATTCTTTTTTAGAAAATGTTGATCAATTCTTAAAGTTTCATCAGGATGAAACAATGTTATCTCGTTATATTCAAAAATTACATTGTTTTGCGCATTTACATTGTGATGTTGAACCTAACAACCCGGAATATCAAACAATGTATGCTGCCATTCTCTCATTCTATGATCAAGTGACTTCATCTTTAGATTTCTATACTGTTATGATGATTGAAAACAGCGACAAAGTTGCTCAATATCTTGAAGATGAAAAATTAGAAGATTATCGTTATAGTTTACAGGAAGTTTTAAGACAAAAAAAGCATGTCTTATCACAGGAATTAGAAACTATTGTTTCTAAAACATCTTCTATTTCTGATATTTCTTCCCAAGTGTTTGATGCTTTAAGATTAGATTATGACCCTGTTCATGTAGATGGAAAAGAAAAAGTCTTAAACAGTGCAACCCTAACAGAATTTCTTAAAAACAAAGATCCAAAAGTTAGAAAAGAAGCTTATCATAACTTCTTTAAAGAATATAAGAAATTTGAAAATGTTTATGCTGCAACATTATCTGGTGTTATGAAAAAAGACGCATTTTATGCTGATGTGAAAAACTTTGAAGGACCATTGGAAGCCAGTCTTTTTGATGATAATGTACCAACATCTTTATTCTTTAAAATCTTAGAAAAAGCAAATGTACAATATCGTCCATTATTTCATCGTTATAATGCTTTAAAGAAAAAGATTTTAAAACGAGATATAATGTATAATTATGATTTGAATATTCCTTTGGTTCAATACCAGACAAAGAAATACACAATTGATGAATGTTTTGATATTATTTTAGATGTTGTTCAAATCTTTGGTGAAGATTATGTCAACATCATCAAAAAAGCCAGAGAAGAAAGATGGATTGATTATTATCCACATGCTGGCAAACGTATTGGTGCCTATTCAAGTGGCTGCTATGATACAAATCCATATATTCTTATGAATTTTATTGGTGATTATAATTCACTTTCAACTATGATTCATGAATTAGGTCACAGTGCCCATAGTTATTTATCTTGTCATCACCAGTCACCAGTAAATTGTGATTATCGTATTTTTGTCGCTGAAGTTGCTTCAACAGTCAATGAAACATTGCTCATTAACTACATGTTAGATCATGCTTCAAGTGAAAAAGAAAAAGCCTATTTCTTATATGAACTTCTAGAAAATTGTGTTGGTCTTATTTTTAGACAACCTATGTATGCTGACTTTGAGCATATTTTACACACATGGGCTAAAGAAGGAAAACCAATGTCATCACAAATGATTACAGATTTGTATTATACTAAAAATGCTGAATATTATGGACCAGAAATAACAATGGATGAATATGTAGGTTATTCTTGTTATTATATTCCTCATTTCTATTATAACTATTATGTTTATAAATATACTTTAGGAATGACTGTTGCTTTAGCCATTGTCTCACGTTTATTAAATGGTGATGAAAAACAAAAAGAAGCTTATCTCAACTTCTTAAAATCAGGTGGCAGCAAAGATCCTGTTGACCTTTTAAAAGATGCTTTAGTCAATCCTTTAGAAGATCAATTATACGATGATGCTTTCCATTATTTTGAAACAATTTTAAATGAATTTGAAAAAATTATCCTAGATATGTCAAGCACTTTGTAATAAAGTGCTTTTTTTATAAAGCAACTGATAGTTGACAAAGAGTTGGTGGTCTTTTGAATATCATTTGATATAATGATTATACAATGAAAGGTGGTTTATCAAATGTCATTAGGTCAAAATATAAAAAAGAAGAGACAGCAAATGAAATTATCTCAAGAATATGTTGCTGAAAGATTAGGTGTTAGTAGACAAGCTGTTTCAAAATGGGAAACAAACCAAAGTGAACCCTCAATGAAAAATCTTATTGAACTTGCTGAATTGTTCCAAATCAGTTTATCTGAACTTACAGATACAAAAGATTCACACATACCAATCATCAATCAGCATGTCAAATGTTCTTATTGTGGAAAAGAAGCTCGATATTTTTTAGACCAGACAAAAACTCAAGCCTATTGCTCACAAACATGTCAATTGGCACATACTGAAGCTTTAAACAAAATCCAAAAACAACTGAAATGGTTTTATCTTGGTATTATCTTATCTATTCTCCTTTTATTAACAAGTGCTTTATCTCTTTTACCATTTCAAAAAAACATAACGACAGGATGTGGTATGTTATGTCTAGGTATGACACTCATTCTATTTCCCTTTTGTACACCTGAAACCTATCAAAAATTTGGCTATCTTAAGAGCACTCAAATTGGACGTTTTTTAGGCTTTCTCGTTGAATTATATGCTCTTTTTATACTATTTCTATGAATAATTAAAGCAGTGTTT
>NZ_SJOR01000026.1:0-25552 GCF_012027715.1 Massilimicrobiota sp. SW1139
TTAATAAATATATTTATTAGATTTTAAATATCATTTTCATTCATTTTCATAATTACTGATAAAAGCATTTTTTCCCAATTTAAATGTTCTATTGCATAATTTCTTATATCTTCTGGTATAAATATATTATCATTATAAAAATTTACTACTTCATTAATATTAAGGTAATTCTGGTTTTCATCAACTTTCAATAAAAAATATGGCAATTTCTCTAATTTATATGTAAAATCAACATTTCCTGCATATATGAAAGGTATGCCTCTAGCTAAATACTCTCTACTTTTCAAAGTACCTACAAATTGTCCAGAATCTATAATTCTATTTAAGGCTAGGCTATCAATTGCTATATCACAAAGATCGAATAAATTATCTAGTTCCTCTCCAGTTTTGACACCATGAAATATTACATGATTTTCTAATTTATATTCATTTGTCATTTCATGCAATTTTACATTTGGATTCATGTCGCCAACAATATGGAAAAATACTTCAAATTCTTGGTTTGATTCATCATAATATTTTTTTAATCCTAAAAGTACTTTATCATATCCATGTTTTGGAACTACATGTCCAACACCTAATAAATGTATACATTTATTTTTGACATTCTGCTTTTTTAACTTAAAATCGTTAACATCGACACCATTCATTGTTTCTATAAAATCACAGTCTTTTCTATCGTATTTTCCAAAACATACTAATAAGTTAATTTTTTTTATTAATGAATTATAAAATATTTTATCCAAAATGTAGAATAATTTATAACCACTTGTTAATAAATCTTTTTGCCATGGATAAGATGGATATTCATATGATATAAAAATTTTATTTTTTCTTAAATAATTTAAAAAATGCAATAAAAATGGTGTAATTGGAATAATTCTTCTCATATAAACAGAATCAATTTTTAAATCTTGAATTACTTTTTTTGTTTCTTTAAAAAAAGTATTAATTGAAAATAATTCATCAAATATGTTCCTCTTTTTAGAAATTCTCTTTTTTTGTAAATATATCTTTTTTATTATTGATTGTGTTTTGTTTGAAAAATGATAAACATAAATCATGTTTGTTCCATGAAATGTTATCATATAACTTTCACAATCTAAATTATGAAAAGCTCTTGCTTCACCATAAAGTTTCTTTTTATATCCAGGACGTTTGCACTCATCTAAAAAAGATATGTATAAAATCTTTTTTTTATCCATATTTATTTTCCTTTCTTTAAAAATTAGCAATCAGTATTAATAAGTTTTAGTTTATAATCATCTTCCCATATTGCCTTTGAATCATATGGTCGATTAGGGAAAACTCCATATTTTAATTTAATATTATAATGATTTTCTTCAATAAAACATTCTACTCTGTCTGCTAATTTTTCAGGCCTTCCAGAACATACATTTATAATCCCATTAACTTTTGTTTGTGAAACTATATTAACTACTTGATTACAAAATTCTTCATAATCTAAAAAATCAAATTGATTCAATCCCTGAGTAAAAGGAAATTCTTTTTTTCCTTTTTCATTACACTTATATAATTTAACTCTCTTATCTTTTTGTATGATTTGATTAATGATTTTACATGTTTCATCCTTAGAATTATTATCAGAGATAATCAATTCATCATTAGCAGTTAATTGATTTAATATAGATAATATTTGTTGTTCTAAAAAACGATCTCCGTTATAAGTGGTCATAGCAACAGATACTTTCATTTATCAAATCTCCTTTCTTTTTAATAGAATTTCTAATAATCTACTATAATCATTAATCACTTTACTTTCATCAAATAAATTTCTTGTACTTTCAAAAACATGTTTTTTATAATTTATATCATCATATATAATATTTCCTTTTATATCATTAACATTTATTCCAACATTATATTTTTTTACAATAGTCTCCGTGTCTCCCTTTATGTTATTTATAATCGGCAATCCAGCTGCAAAATAATCAATACTCTTTATGGTCAGTCCAATCAAAGTGCTTTCTTTGTAAGTATTTAATCCATAATGACATTTATTGAATATTACTTGTTTTTTTTCTTCGTCAAATATCTTTCCATGATAATATACATTCGCTCCTGAATGTTTGGTTGCTTCAATAAAACTATTTATTGTATTTCCGTCACCTATAATATGTAAATCAACCATTGTTATCTTTCTAAATGATTCAATTAGTTTACATATACAATCGATATCTATTAAACTATTTATGGAACCTAAATAACATAAACTTAATTTTTGAGAATCTAGTGGTTCAAATATTTGTTTTTTCTTATATTTTTTTGCTAACCGCACAGTAATTAATTTTTTATTATCCACTTGATTATCTAGTATTTCTTGATATCTATCACATTCTACAACTACCATATCTGCAAGATTAATATTCTTTCGTAAATCTTGCCACTTTTTATATATAATATTCTTTTTTAATTTTTTTTGTGGTAGGCTCTCTGGCCACATATCAATAACGTCAAATACCAAATCAAACTTCATATTTTTTTTTATGTTACTCAATTCTTTAATCAAATAGTTAGGTGGAACTAAACAATAAACAAAATCCGGTTTTTTTTGTAGAATGATTTTAGTTATTTTTTTTGAAAAAATATATAATGAATACATACGTTTGATTGATATATTTTTTTTATAAAGGGGAACATCTATAAATATTTTTTTACTATCATCAGATATAATTTTTTCTTTTTTGTAATGATCAATATTTGATGTATAATATTGGACTGCATAACCTTGCTTAGTGAGTTCTTTATCTAAATAAATCAATCTTTTATCATACCAATCATAATAGCTAATTAATATAGCTGTTTTCACACCTATTCCTCCTTGACTTTTTGTCAATATTTTCATTTGGATTATTATCGATGTACTCAGTTTACTCTCTTTTTTTAATTCCTATGAAAATATCTATATTCATTCATTTTTCTACCTTGCTTCGTTTCATAAGTTCTTATCAATACAAATCCATTCTTCAGATAAAATTTATTGGCATATTCATTGTTTTCAGCATCTGTTTCTAAAGAAATATATTTGTATTCATTAAAATCAATCTGTTCCTTCATATAACTAATCATTGAACTGCCAATTCCTTGTGCTTTGACATTTGGTTTAACTCCTATTGATGCTAATTCTATATATTTTTCTTTTCTACTTACTTCTTCAGATTTTGAAAATGCAGATAGTAATCTAAATAAAATCTTTGGATTTTTAATAAAAGCAGCAAATGAATACCAAGCAAACAGTAATAATTTCTTTTTAATCAAATATTTATATAAATCACTTATATCACTAGAATATGCGATAAAACCAACAATCTCTTTATCTTGTCTTGCAATAATTAAATTGGATTGCTTGTGTTCAATGTAACCTTTATATAATTGTTTAAGAAACCCTTTGCCCAAAAAGGTCAAAAAGAATCCTTGAAATGTAGCTATATGAATATCCACGATTTCATTAACTATGTTTTTATCATCTGTTATGTATATATCCATATCTGCACCTACACTTTCACAACTGTATTGATCATTACACTTAGATCCTTGATAAAATAAAAAGAGGTTAATGCCTCTAGATTGTATTTCATCTTATTAGGTAAGACTTTATTTATGTAAACTTCATCCGTTGTATGATTTTCATCTGTATATTGACTAATTATTTCATCCTCATCTTTAAATTCAATACTAGCCAGTGATGTTACACCAGCAGGTAATAACAATGTCGCATACATTTCATCTGTATATTGATCAACATATTTTTTAACTTCAGGTCTTGTTCCTACAAAACTCATATCACCAGTTAGAATATTGAAGAGTTGAGGTATTTCATCAAGCCTGCATTTCCTTATCTTATTTCCAACCTTTGTTATTCTTGAATCATTGGATGTTGTAACTAGTGAACCAATTTTATCAGCATCAACAACCATAGTTCTGAATTTAAAAATTCTGAACACTTTTCCATACTGAGTGATTCTTTCCTGTCTATAAAAAACAGGTCCTTTTGAATCTAATTTAATCCATATTGATATAATGAGAATAATTGGTGATAAGATAATAATTAAAATTAATGATAAACAAATATCGAATAGTCTCTTTAAAACAAGCTGACCTTTCTTTTTAGAAAGAATGTCATAATATTTTTTGACTTCATTGTTTTTCATACAATCAGGTAAATCATCCCATTTTTTTAATAGCATGATACTACCTCATTAAAGTTATTGATAATATATTCTACATCTTCATCACTTAATTTTGTATGTAATGGTAATGTGACTTCATTCACAAATAAATCATATGCATTTGGATAGTCTTTGATATCAAATCCTAGATTTTTATATGCTGTCAGCATTGGTAATGGCTTGTAATGAACATTACATGCTATTCCTCTTTCTGCCATCTTTACAATGATTTCATTTCTCTGTTGCAATGTAATGTTATTGACTCTTACAAGATATAAGTGTCCACTTGATTGATGTTCGTCATCAAAGTGGTTCAATACCTGAATATCTAAATCTTTGAAACCATCATTATATCTTTCTATAATCTCTTTTCTTCTTGCTAATAATTGAGAATATCTTTTCAACTGAGCAAGTCCTATACCACCCATGATGTCTGTCATATTGCATTTATAAGCTGGCAACATGATGTCATATTCCCAAGAACCAAGCTTTGTCTTATTCAGGGCATCTTTTGTCTGCCCATGTAAAGATAGAAGCTGATATTGCTTATATATCCATTCATTGTCAATGCCAGGTATATCTTTCCATACAACAGCTCCACCTTCAGCTGTTGTCAAATTCTTGACAGCATGAAAACTAAATGAAGTAAAGTCAGCCACTTCACCACACATCTTTCCTTTTCTTGATGCACCAAAGGCATGAGCACTATCTGAAAGAACAATGATTCTTCCAATCGCTTTCTGAATATCATTTGTTGGTTTGAAAAGTCCTTTCTTTGACTCAACGATTTCAAATATTCTATCATAGTCACACATGATACCAGCAAGATCTACTGGGATGATGGCTTTTGTCTTTTCGGTGATCTTTTCAGCAAGCTGATCATAATCCATTTCAAATGAATCTTTAGCGACATCTACAAGTACAGGTGTTGCTCCAACATGGCAAATGACAGAACATGAAGCTGTATATGTATAAGCAGACGTGATAACTTCATCACCAGGACCTATTCCTAGTAACCTTAATGTCATTTCCATACATGCAGTTGCACTGTTTAAACAAACTGCTTTTGAAGTATGACAGTAATCTGCAATCTTTTTTTCAAATTCCTTAACTTTAGGACCCGTTGTTATCCAACCTGATTTGAGTGTATCAATAACTTCATTGATTTCTTCTTCACCCATATCAGGAGGAGAAAACGGAATATTGCATTTTTCCATAGAATTCACTCCCTCTATAAAGGATAATAGCGGATTATCTTTTATTGATATGGGGAGATTTGATTGTAATAAAAAAGTCTAAATTCATTGTATCGAATTCAGACTTTGGTATAAGTGTTAAGATAAATATTGGAATCTATTATAGAATTCTTGGGATTCATCTCTATCATCAGTTAGACTAGGATTGTGTTTAATAAACTCAATTGTTGTGCTTCCTTTTGTCAATTGAAATATTTTTTATCTACACTTAAGAAATGATAAATATTTGAGAAGATTTTTTACATGTTCATTGATAATTAGAGGTATTAAGTGATAAATATGATGATTGGTTTTATACTACTTAATACTTAAAAGTTTCCTATCTTTGAAATCATAATCATTTTTATATAAGATATTTTTAGTTATTTTTTTATAAATAATAAGTGTGTTTGTAAATAGCTTTAAGTTGTTATTTCATCATGCTTTGACAGAATTGATTAACTGCATCAGTGATTTCTTTTGGGAATTGAAAATTTGCAAGTGTCTGAAAATTGTCTGCTAAATTTAAGTATGCAGTACATCCTGATTGTAAAGCAGGATTTTTTTCAACAACTATTTTCATTGGATCTTCATTTTTAAAACGATTTAATTTATCTTCATGTAGATAATTAATGACTTCAAAATAAAATCTTTTGGCTTCATAATAGTGTGATTTCTTTGCCAGTGTTACAATCTTATGAATAATATTGGTACTGTCTGCTAAAAAAGCACCTTTTTTGTCAAAGGATTGTAATACTTCTATTATATCTTGTTCACTTAATAGTGGAAGAAATCCTAAAACTTCACTGATTGTATAACGTGACTTAAATATAGATAGATATCTTTGATGATTAAGTGTATTTTTTTTGTTTTTAAAATGGTATTCAAAATTATTTAATAAATCTTGATATTTAGGACAATCAAAATTATAAACAATAATTTGAGAAGAGGGGATATCTAACATTTGTATAATAATGAATAAATCATGTTTATTGAATTGATTATTCTTTTTAGAAGATAGTATTTGTTCTAAAATATGTTGCTGTTCAGATGAAAAATTGATTAAATTGTTATAAAAAATATATTTTATGTTTTTCATTGTTTTTGGTATATTGATTTTAAATAAAATATCATATGATTTTTGATAAGGATATGATTTCTTTTTTGATGTATGTGGTTGTGAAGAACGTGGTTTATCTGGTTGAATAGACGCTTTCTTTTTTAATAAGGTTGATAGATAACAGAATTTGATAGTTGTTTGAAAATATTCAGTTGTTTGAAAATGACTTATCTTTTTACAATATTCAATATTTGGATCATCATCAATGATCATAAGTTTTCCATTATAATACCTATAAGTAGATTTATTATATTGACTAAGTGATTTGTGACTTACTTGCAAAGAACGACAATGAAATATGACATGAGAAATGTATTGATCATCAGTATGTTTAACGTTTTGCATTGTAATTTTTGTAAAAACTTCATAGAACTCTTTTTCATCTATTAATGGTAAAGCATAGAGAATACAATCAACATTATGTTGATAATTCTTCAAATGTTCATAATAACAATAAAACAAAAGAGTTGATTCAAATTTTATATTTATTAATGAATCATCTTCATATGAAGAAAGATGTTTAATGATTGTTTCAAAATCATTAATTATGTTTTGTTTGTCTTTAAAATCAAAAATATCAATATTATGAAAAAGAACGTTTTCAATAGGAATATTGAGTAGAAATGCAAAATCAAATAGTCGAGCTGTTGGTATTGGAGTATTATTTTTTTGAAACCATTTTTTGACAGTGGCTTCACTAACGTTGAAACATATAGCTAAATCTTTACGTGTTGATAAATGACCACATGATAATTTATCTTTTAAAAGTTGAAATATCTTGTCTTTTGTTAGATTCCAGTTTATGGACATAAGGTTAGACAATAATACATAGAATTGTTTACGATTTTTTCTTTGAGAAAAATCTAAAGATTTTATGAATTGTATTTGCTTTGCATAGTCATTTAATAATTCTTCTTTGTCCATTTTACTTCCTCCATTTATGTCTATTTTATCATTAAGCAATATTATTGTATATATTTTATTATCTACTTTTAAAAAATGTATAAAAATATATCCAATATTATTTCTTTAAGCAAATAAAAGATAAAAGATAAAAAAATGATGCTTTTTTGGAGAACTATATATTTATTATCCTGTTGTTTATTGAAATATAAAGTCAAATATTATATGATAAAAGCACATGATTTCATGTAAAAAGTCGTTTTTGAAACTTTTATGGGAGGTATTTATAATGTTAAAAAATGTAATAGATAAGATTGTCAGATGGAAAATAATGCTTGTCATACAAGTGCTTATATCAATTGTATTGGCAGTTTTATTAATACAATTGAATGTATTACCAATGATGTATATTGCTATTATTATAGTGATTGAGATATTACTTGGTGTTGGTATTTTCTTTTTGATGAGAAATGCACAAAAAGTAAGATTAATCGTGAGTCATATCATCAGTCTTGTTATAAGTATTATGTTAGTGATTGGGTGTATGGCAGTTTCGCAAGGAAATAGTGCAATCCAAGGTTTAACAAGTGATCATACACAGACAAATCGTATTTCATTATATGTATTAGATGATAGTTCATATCAGGAACTAAGTGATTTAAAAGATCAAAGTATTGAGGCTAATGTGAATGATGAACATATGGCTGAAGCAATAGATGCATTAAATAAAGAAGTTGATCTTTCAATTCAAGGGCAAGAAGATTATGTACAGATGTCTAATGATTTATATGATCAAAAAACAGCTGGTATCTATATGAATGAAGCACAATCAGCATTGTTTGATGAAATTCATGAAGATTTTCATGAAAAGACAAAAGTTTTATATACATATGAAATCACAGAAGAAATTGAAGATTTTTCTAAAGATGTGAGTGTGACACAAAATGCATTTAATGTTTTTATTAGTGGTATTGATACAACAGGACCAGTATCTACAGTTTCAAGATCAGATGTGAATATGATTGTGACTGTCAATCCTCAAAGCAAGAAAATATTAATGACAAGTATTCCAAGAGATTATTATGTCACTCTTGCAAATATGGGACAAAAAGATAAACTGACACATGCAGGACTTGCAGGAGTTGAAAATTCAGTCAAAACTTTAGAAAATTTCTTGGGAATTGATATTAATTATTATGCAAGAGTGAATTTTACATCATTGATTCAGATGGTTGATGCCTTAGGTGGAATAGAGGTTTATTCGGATCAAGATATTCCAAAATTAGGTATTCATAAAGGTATCAATGATATGGATGGGAAAAAAGCTTTATCATTCTCTAGAGAGAGATACTCATATAAGAATGGAGACAATCATAGAGTCCAAAATCAACAAAAAGTATTAGAAGCAATGATTAATAAAATGATGTCACCAGCGATTATTACAAATTATTCATCTATATTAGAAAATATTGATGGTTCATTTGAAACAAATATGACATCTGATGAAATAACAAGTTTGATTAGAATGCAGTTAAATGACATGGCGAGCTGGGATATTCAACAAATTCAATTACAGGGTCATGGAGCTATGTTAACTGGTGGGGCATATATGCCAGGTAATCGATTATATTATATGATTCCAGATGAAGAAAGTGTTAATCAATGTGTATCAAAGATAAAAGAAATACAAGGTAATAATTAATATATTTTGAGTATATTAATGGAGGGAGAATATGAATAAGTATTTAGAATATATCAGAACATCAGTTATTGGGAAAATAACACTTGTATTACTGATACTCATTTTCATGTTAGGAATATATTGTTTTTCACAAGTTTTTATCTATCTACCAACTGTGACTTTTGTAATTGGATTGATTATTTTTACTGTCGTTATTGCATTGCTTGGTTTGTCTCATTATAAGATACCTAAGATATCTCTTGTTTTGGAGCTTGTTATCTGTATATGTTTAATCATAGGTGTACTTGCAGTGAATAGGGTAACGACTTTTACAAATAAGGTTACAGAAACAAATGAAGTAGAAACGGTTGAAATTGTTGCTTTAAAAGATTCAGATATTACTCAAGATCAATCTTTTTCTGATCTGGTTCTAGCTTACAGCCAAGATGATGATCAGGCATATAAGAAATCAACAGAAATATTGAAAGAACATACTAAGTCTGTAAAAAAAGAAAAACCGTATCAAAATATGGAAAAAGCTTATAATGATTTAAAAAATAAAAAAGTAGATCTTTTGGTTCTAACAAATATTGGAAAAAGTGATTTATCAGTTATAGATGAAAATTATAATCAACAAATTAAAGTTATTTTATCTAAGGATTATCCTATGGAAACTGCCACAACAAAAGCAGTTGATATTTCAAAAGAACCTTTTACAATCTATTTCCAAGGTGCTGATTTATCATCAGGACAAAATATTAATTCAACAGGAAGAGGGGATGTCAATATCTTACTCACTGTGAATCCAAATACAAAGAAAGTCAATATGCAGGTGATTCCTAGAGATTTATTTGTTTATATTTCATGTAAAGATGCCAGCAGTAAATTATCTTATAGTGGATGGTGGGGCGGTGTTCAATCCTCTATTGCCAGCATTGAAGATAAATTAGGTATTGAAATCAACTACTATGCTAAGATTAATTTTGAAGGATTGACTGATTTGGTTGATGCTTTAGGTGGTGTTCAGGTTTATAGTCATTATACATATGATGCAGGTGGCTATCATTTTACAGAAGGCTATAATGAAGTTGATGGAGAGAAAGCTTTAATGTTTGCAAGAGCAAGAAAAATGCTTCCATTAAATGAACGTTCAAGAGGATATCAGCAAATGGAATTAATCAAAGGAATATTTACAAAATTTGCTCAAGAACCAACTTATGATCATGCCATGAGTGTCATTGATTCTTTAGAAAATAATTTTACAACGAATCTGCCTAAAGAAGACTTTTACAAAGCTTTTCAGCTTGTTGTTGATTTATTACCTCAACTTCAAATAATGGAAAATCACTCTATTGAGGGAGAATACCAATGGCATTATGATGAAGTCAGAACAAATTATTATCAATATTATTTCTATCCTGCTGATGGTGAATTACAGGCAGTAAAGGAAAGAATTGATAATGTTATAAATGGGAAATAAAAAATACCAATGAGACTATATTGAGCTCATTGGTATTTTTCTATATGACATATATGTTTCTTTGTTTTGGAATCGTAGTTAATTCCAACTATTAATAATTGATTTTTGTATTTTTCTAATCCTTTAGGATATCTTTTCTCTTTGATTTGGGTTAAAGCTGTTTCAACATTTTGATTCCATTTTAATTCTATAATCATAGCAGGTTTATCATTCCTTGGTATAAAGACAAGATCAGCAAAACCTTTTCCAGCTGGCATTTCTCTTATGATTGTATAGTCATCTCTAGCTGTAATATAAGCTAAAGATAAAGTATATGCTAAAGCATTTTCATTGTTGTAAGTTAATATAGATGTTTCCAGATGGGCTTCTTCTATATATCTGGCAACTGCCTCTTCATCTTGTCTCCATGTAGCTTCTCATAATTCACGACTATTTAATAATGCTCTTGTTGTTTCTTTTCAGTTAGAATTTCTGATTGAATTGACAAATGAATCAATAACTTCATCATTAAGGGTTGTGATCATATCATTTACAGATGAAGACATACTTAAAAATTTTGCATGTTCAAATAGATGACATTGTATTGATTAAGATGTTTAAAATAAGTATGAGTTTGACCAATCTTAATGAATCAAATAATTTTTGAGAATTGCAACCTTTAGAGTAATAGGCGACAAGCATATTAGCATCAGTAGATTTTCAAAAGCGCCTAGGTCTTGATACACATATTTTATTATCACCAGTATCTATAAGTTGATTTGTATAATCTATAAGTAAGGATTTATCAACATATATTTGATTGTTAAGTGCCTGCTGAAAACTATCGTTTCTTGGATTAAGATATATTCCCATGCTTTCACCTGCTTTCTTTTTCATAGTTTATTATACCATTTATATAATAAAAAAATCATGACTATATATGTTAAAAAGCTTTTGACAATGTGAAGCGGGATGCTGGTTTTTATAAATTTATTTTCTTTTTGGTTATTAGAAATATCTCTATTAAGAAATTCTTAAGAATAAATTTCTTGATATTTATGATAAAGATCATTATAATGCTATCAAGATAGGAGGGATATAATGAATCCCAAAGTAAAAGTAAGGTTAAGAATTATTGCAATATTAACAACATTAATTTGGATGATTGTTATTTTTAGATTTTCAATGGATACAGGCGTATCATCACACGAATTAAGTGACTTTTGTGTACAAGTATTTAATAGAGCTGTTTATCATTTTACAGGTAAGGATTTAACTATATCCATTACACCAGAGCATTATGCTTTGATAGAATTGTTTTTTAGAAAATTAGCACATATGAGTATATACTTTATATTGAGTATTAATGTCATGATTGTGTTATTTACATTTAATATGAAAATGACATTAAGAATGTTTTTAACAGCTTTATTCTCTTTTGGATATGCATTAACTGATGAATTTCATCAGATGTTTGTTGATGGAAGGGGAGCCAGTTTTACAGACTGTTTAATTGATACAGGAGGAGCTTTGTTAGGAATTTTAGCAGCGCTTGTTATTTATTGTATCATGTATACCATTATGACAAAGTATCAAAAACATAAAGGTTTAATTAAAGGTGCTTATGAAACAAACTAGAAAGAGGCAAGAATTGTGCAATGATTCTTGTCTTTTATTATTTTCTTGTTATTTGATAGCTTATATAATAAATGGCTAGTGAAAATTGTCAATTCACTATGGTTTTGTTTACTAGAAAACTTTATAAAATTTATTTACTCTCATATTTCAATAATAACAAACACATAAAGGGATTAATAATGTGAAAGAATATGGATATGTGTAAGAAAGAGTATCATTTAAAAGTTATTGGTGAATTATTATAAAATGTCAAAACAATCATTTTATAGGGCCTTTTATTATAGATTTTCACTTATGTTGTATAAATAGAAAAAATGTTAAGTTAAGACAAAAAGTATTTATGTAGTTAAGTGTAACGCAATTTAATAGATTACATAAACATATATTAATTAGCATATTTTCGTGTGATTGAATGTTAAAAAAAACAATAAAAATAAGTCTTGATATGGTTGTATGAACAATTTTATAAGTGATATTGTACAATTTTACTAAAAAATATAGACATTATCATTCTATAAATTTATAATGAAATCGAGCTTTTTATGAGGAAAAAAAGCGAAAAAAGTATGAAATTAAGGGAATAAAAGATTTATCTATCATAAAATGAATGAAAACAATCTCATACAATTTTGATGAGTGTATGAGAATTATTGGGAATAATAGATTATGCATTATAGTGAATAAAGATAAAAGGTGATATCATTGCGACTAAAAAAGAAATTCATTATTTATATACTAGTTTTCTTATTGTTGGGGTGTCAAAGCCAACAACAAGATACAGAAAAAAGTGTATTTTCTTGGCATAAGCAAGAAGTTTTAAACGGAAAAGATGATTTTTTCAATACTCTTCAAAGTTTTAATGTTCAAAATGTTTACCAATATTTTTCAAGTGATCTGACAGACGATCAGATAGATTCCTTTATAAATGAGTGTTCACAGCAAGATATTTCTGTTTATTATTTATGTGGTACACCAGAATATGCTTTAAGTGAGAATTATACACAATTAAGTCAGGAAATCGAAAGAGCCAAATATATTTCTCAATTAACGAATGAAAATAATATAAAAGGAATTGTTTTGGATATTGAGCCATATCTTCTTGATGAATTTGAAGATGATGCGAAGAGTATCATGTCTGAGTTCTATGATAATTTAAAACAGGCATATACTTTAGCAAAAAGTTATGACTTGAAAATGATTGTTTGTATTCCGTATTATTACGATACACAAAATTTAACTTCTTTTTTAGAAAATCTTTTAAAAGATGGTTGTGATGGAATAGCGATTATGAATTACTATCAATCTCATGAAGCTCAACATATTCAAACTGAAATAGAGTTATGTCAAAAATATCAAAAAGAGTGCATTAATATTTTTGAATTGAGTGCACCAGAAGATGGCATCACAGAAGAAAATACTTATTATGATGAAGGAATATCTACAGCTATGGAGCATTTTCAGATGATTCAGGAAAATTATGATGAATACAAGTTATCACTTTGTTTTCATGATTATCATTATTTGAAGGAGTTGTTGGAAAATGAATGAGGTCTTAAGACAGGAGAAAAAATTTCTTATTACTCTTCAACAATATTATGAATTTTCACACATTTTTTCAAAAATTCTATCTTTAGATTCCCATAGTCATGGAGATGGCTATGAGATTCGCTCTTTATATTTTGATTCTTTAGATGATCGAGACTTTCATGAAAAAGAAGATGGAATAGAATTGCGACGAAAAATAAGGATGAGAACTTATGGAGCTGATACTCCTTTTGCTATGCTGGAGATGAAACAAAAGCAGGGACAATTGCAAAAGAAGCGTTCATTAAAGATGAAACGTGAGGATGCAGAAGCATTGATTCTAGGAAATTATTCTGTTTTGTTGAAATATAGTGAAGCTTTTGCAGCTGAATGCTATGCGATAATGAATATGTACTGTTATCGTCCTGTATGTATTGTGAGTTATCATCGAAAAGCTTTTGTTGCAAAAGAAAATAAAATTCGAATTACTTTTGATCATCATATTGTCGCTAATGAATCAGATTTTCAGATATTTTCATCAAAACTGAATCAATATCCTGTTTTAGATCCATATCTGGTAGTTCTAGAAGTTAAATATAATGGCTTTTTATTATCTTATATCAAAGATGTCATTAATACTATTGATAAAAGTGAACTATCTGTTAGTAAGTATTGCTTGGGAAGAAGCATAAGAAAACATTATCTTTTTTAAAAAATAAATAAAGGGGAGAACGAAATATGCGTGATATTTTAAGGGGCATTTTAGAGCAAGGAACAACCTTAAGTATCGAAGATATTATATTACATATAGTTGTAGCAACAATTATTGGATTTGCGATATACATATCATATTGGTACACACATATTGGAACAACATATAGTAAAAAATTCAATGTATCTCTGATTACATTGACAGTATTAACAGCAACTGTTATGACTGTTATAGGAAATAATATTGCTTTATCACTTGGGATGGTCGGAGCATTGTCAATTGTTCGTTTTAGAACAGCAATTAAAGATTCACGTGATACAACTTATATTTTCTGGGCTATCATTGTTGGAATTTGTTGTGGTGTAGGTGATTATCTCGTTGCGAGTGTAGGAACAGCTGTTGTCTTTATTGTTTTGCTTATTTTAGGAAGAGTGCGTAACGATAATCGTATTTTATTGATTATTAAGGCAGCTAGAAGTAATGAAAATGAAATAGAAGGTATTGTTTTTCAATACTTTCAGAAAAAAGCACTTTTAAGAGTCAAAAACACAACAGAAGATTCTATTGAACTCATATATGAAATGAACAGAAAAACATATAACCTCACATATAAAAAAGAAAGAAGTATTACCCAGGAACTTTATGATTTAAAAGATATATATTACGTGAATATTGTGACACAAAATGATGAAATAAGTGGTTAATATGAAAACAAAGATTATTTATATTTTAACAATTGTATGCATTATTATTGCAAGTTTAGGATTTTATAGTATAAATCCTTCCTCCCAAAGAATTCATCAACATTTAGATGATAGATGGCATTCATCATCACAAAACAGTGATACATTTGCAACACATTTACCTATCATTCAAATAGAAACGCATGATCAAAAAATACCAGGAACACCTATTAAAAAAGAAGATGGAGTTATTATCAGTGAATTATCAGATGAAAACACAGAAACTATTACTGTGGATTTTTCGATGATTGATCATCAAGATGGTTTGAATCAATTAAATGATTCAAAGACAGTAGAAACTGATGCTAATATTCGTTATAGAGGTAATTCTTCAAGATTTTTTGATAAAAAATCTTATTCCATTCATTTGGTTGATAGTAATGGAAATGAAAATCCAAAAGAACTAGCTGGAATGACATCACATAATGAATGGATACTTAATGGCCCTTTTTTAGACCGTACTTATATACGTAATTATCTTTGTATGAATATCTCAGGAGAGATTATGGATTATGCACCGAATGTACGATATTGTGAATTATTTGTTGATGGAGAGTATCAAGGATTGTATCTGTTAATGGAATCCATAAGTTATGGAGAAGGAAGAATAGAGTTAAATAAAACAGATAATGATGCTGATATCACAAGTTTTATTGTGCGTTGGGATAGAGCAGGAAAAGGAGATTATGAATTAAATAATTATACATATTATACATATCGTAGTGATGTTTCTGCTTTGGACGTACGTTATCCAGGAAAAAATACAATTACAGAAGCCAAATATAATTATATTAATGATCAAATCAGTCAAATAGAAAAAACATTGTATTCTATGAGTTTATGGGAAGAAAATGATGATTATACTGATTATATTGATTTAGATTCATTTGCTGAGTATTTTATTATTAATGAATTTTTTAGAAATGTAGATGCTGGTAGATTTTCAACATTCTATTATAAAGATGTAAGAGGAAAAGTTAAAACAGTTGTTTGGGATTTTAATAACTGTTGTGATAATTATATAGATTATATGTGGGATGAAGCAGGATTTACTTTACAAAATACACCCTGGTTTTCACAATTAGTGAAAGATGAAACTTTTGTTTCTTTGGTTGTAGAAAAATATCATCAATTAAGAAAGAGTTATTTATCAACAGATTATTTAATTCAATATATTGATGAGACTGATGCATGGCTTTCTGATGCGATTAAACGTAATGATGAAATTTGGGGATATGTTTATAATTTAGAGAATTACAATGAAACAAATTTTTTAGCTCCTGTTGAAAGAAATATGACAAGTCATCAGGAGGCTATTGAACAATTCAAGCATTATATTGATGAAAGAGGAGAATGGTTGGATCAACACATTGAATCATTATATCAATATTGTTCAGAATCTAAAAATGCAAATGATATGTTAAGGTAGGTGGCAGTTTGAAAAAGTTTTTATGTGCTATACTTGTTGTTATTCTGATCTTTTTATCTGGTTTTTATGCTGTCTATTTTAAAGGTTTTTATATTGATTTTTATCCTAATAAGACTTTAACAACATCATTTAAAACTGATGGAAAAAATATACTTGTTCAAAATAAGGATGGTCAATATGAACCTATGATAATAAAAGGCATAGATTTACCAAGTAGTACAGCCAATCATTATGCAACAGATTATGCGATCAATTATGAAACATATATGAGATGGTTCCAACTTATGAGTGATATGGGAGCCAATGTTATTCGTATTTATACAATTTATAACGATACATT
Source organism: Massilimicrobiota sp. SW1139 (assembly GCF_012027715.1). Taxonomy (NCBI): domain Bacteria; kingdom Bacillati; phylum Bacillota; class Erysipelotrichia; order Erysipelotrichales; family Erysipelotrichaceae; genus Massiliimicrobium; species Massilimicrobiota sp. SW1139. The sequence continues at coordinate 16,975 of NZ_SJOR01000026.1, forward strand.
TTATGATGCTTTTTATGATTATAATGTCAATAATGATAAACCATTATATTTATTACAAGGTCTTCAAGTATCAGAGTGGGCAAATAATTCTCGAAATGATGCTTATAGTATGGATTTTTATGATAGTTTAAAAAAAGATTGTATAGATATTGTTGATGTTATACATGGAAATAAAATTATAGCAACCAATAAAATGAAAGGCAGTGGCATTTATACGAAAGATATTTCATCGTGGGTTTTGGGATATATTGTAGGTAATGAATGGAACAGTGGAACGATAGCTTATACAAATCATCAAGATTATTCTTCAAATTATCAGGGAGATTATATTTCTACTCGTGATGGAGCAACAGCATTTGAAGCATTATTAGCAGATGTTATGGATACGTTGATTAGATATGAAAGTCAAAAATATAAACAACAACGATTAATCACAGTTAATTCTACATTTGATACTGATCCATTTGAATATGATAGTTTTTATGCTAAACAAATGTCTAAATATGTATCTATTGATATGAATCATTTTGTTGCGGATGAATCGTATCTAAGTGGGATGTTTGCTTCTTATTATATATATGATTATTATGAAAACTTTTATAATTACTTTTCTACTCAACAAAAGCAACAATTGGGAGACATCATCAATCATATCAATACATCTAATACTTTTACAGCATATGCTTCGTTATTAAATCAATATCATACAATGCCTGTTGTTGTTTCGGGCTATGGTTATTCAAGTTCTAGAGGAACTGACCGTGCTTCAGGGCCTTTAAATGAAAAACAACAAGGAGAAGCCTTAATAAGAACTTATCAGGATTTTATTGATAATGGATTGCAAGGTGCGTTTATTGATTCATGGCAGGAAACATGGGAAAAAAGAATGTGGAATACAAGTTATGCTGTGCAAGTGAATGAAATGAAAAACTGGCATGATATCCAAAGTGAAAGTACCGGTTATGGTTTATTGTCTTTTGCTTCTCATGAAAACACTATGAATGGTTCTATGGAAGATTGGCCATGGTCTCAACATATCAAAAATGATGATATATCTTTATATGCTTTTAGTGATGAAATTGGATTATATTTATATATTGAAAATGAAAATTTAGAAAATCAAAATGATATTTATATTCCTATTGATGTGACACCCAACTCAGGAACAAAAAAAGATGAAGATTTAAATCTTTTATTTAGTCAAGAAGCTGACTTTTTCATACATATAGACCGTCAAGCTCATAGTGAAATCAAAGTACATAGTCGCTATGAAAGTTTAAGAGCTAATTATTTATATCAGATTCAAAAAGAAGATCCATATATTGAATATCCTGCCATAAATGATCCACATTTTGTGTCTATCCATTCTATTTGTGAAAATAAAAATATAGCAGATTCCACTTATACTGAGGAACAAAAAGCACAACTAAGAATGCATGATACTTTTTGGACTGGAAAACTTTTAGAAGCTAATGAACAAAATGGAACATTAGCTGACTATGCATTTCAAAATAATAGCGTAGAAATAAGAATCCCTTGGCAATTGCTTAATTTCTCGAATCCTATTGATGGAATGATTCATGATGATTATTATGTCCATTATGGTGTAGAAAGTATGAAAACTTCAAAAATATCTATTGGTGTTGGTTTTGAACAAAATCAAATGATTGTTATGGATGATTATGCAATTGAAAATACAAATGAATTGACATATCATGAATATTTAAAAGAATCATATGAGATTGTAAGGAACTATTGGAGTGATTCTCTATGATGGTTAATATATTGCTTTTTTGTTATATTTTTGTTTGTATCTCTTTGATTGTCTTTAATGGTTTTTATGTTTTAGAAACACAATTTTTAAGAAAGAAAATGAAGAAAGAAACTCAAAAATGGCAAAAAGATATTGAAAAACAGGTTCAATATTTAAAGGATTATCAGCGTATATCAAGAAAACATCAAAAACATTTAAGAAAGAAATTGAAGTTTGTTTTACAACTTTTGGCTTATACAAATGCTCTTGATACTTTTGAAAGAGAAACAATTATTGATTATTTAAAACAGACACATATGATTTGGCGAGAATTGGCAGTGGATTATCTTAAGAAAAATAATATGAAGAAAGCCTATTTTGCTTATGTCGTTTCAAAATATGCAGTTGATTGTCAAAATGAATATAGACCTATTATACATACACTGATCCTTTATTTAAAGGACTCAACAATCTATTGTCATGAAAATGTATTGAAGGCATTATGTAAATTAGGAAACATTCAATCAATTGAAAATGCTTTGTCTATATTTAATAGTGAACAATGGTTTCATCATAGAAAATTAATTGCTGATAATTTGATTCATTTTCAAGGTGATAAAAATGAGTTGATGAAAGTTTTATGGAATCATATCAATGATTGGAATGATAATATGATGTCAGCAATAGTCGAATTTATATCTCGTTGTCATGGGGCTTATGAAGTTGAATTCTTACAATATCTTCAGACATCTACAACACCTTTAGAAGTGAGATTAGCCATTATACGTTACTTTCATACCTGTACTTATGAACCAGTAAGAAATGTACTCTATTCATTTTTGGATAAGGATATGAAGGAAGATGAAAAGTTGACTATTGTAGCAGCTTTTGCCTTAGATCGTTATCCTGGTGAAAAGACAGTAATACTCTTAAAAAATGCTTTACATCATCATAATTGGTATGTTCGTTATAATGCAGCAAGTTCACTCAAAAATTTAAATGTTCCTTATGAGGAATTAGAAGATATTTTAAACGGTCAAGATAATTATGCCAGGGATATCTTAACATATATTTATTCTAGACAGGAGGATATATGAAAACATTTGAATTATTTTTAAATACTATCAATACTTTCTTTATTATATATTTATTAATATATTCAACTTATTTGTTTATTTCTGTATTGGTAGGAGCTATACAGCTTTATAAAAAAGAACAGATGGTATTCATAAAAAATGAGTTACAACATGACTATTATGTACCAGTATCTATTCTAGTACCGGCATATAATGAGGAAGTGACAATTGTTGATAGTATTAACTCTTTAGTTGATTTAGATTATCGTCTATATGAAATTATTATTATTGATGATGGTTCAAAAGATCGTACTATTGAAAATCTTATTCAAGCTTTTCAGTTTGTAAAAATTGATCGACCAATTCGTATGTCATTACCTTGTGCACCGTTGAGATGTGTCTATGAGGCAAAAGTAAAGGGTGTATCAATTACACTTATAAGTAAAGAAAATGGAGGCAAAGGTGATTCTTTGAATATGGGAATCAATGTTTCTAAATTTCCTTATTTTATATGTATAGATGCAGATTCTATGTTACAAAGGGATTCTTTAGAAAAAATTGTTCAACCTGTTATGAAAGAAGAGGATATTGTAGCTGTAGGTGGGTTAATTAAAATTGCACAGGGAGTTAAGATTGAAAAAGGTATTGTTAAAAGTTATCATTTACCATCTAATCCAATTGTATGTATGCAGATTGTTGAATATGATCGTTCTTTTTTATCATCAAGAATATTTATGGATTTATTCAATGGAAACCTCATTATTTCTGGTGCATTTGGTTTGTTTAAAAAAGATATTGTTATAGCTTGTGGTGGATATGATTCTCATACTTTGGGAGAAGATATGGAATTAGTTGTAAAATTACATGTATTTTGCAGAAATAATATGATAAAATATAAAATGAGATATGAACCCAATGCTATCTGTTGGTCACAAGCTCCTGAATCATTAAAAGATTTAGCAAACCAGCGTCGAAGATGGCATCTAGGGTTGTTTCAGTCTATGTTAAAACATTATAAAATATTTTGCAATTTTAGATTTGGTTTTGTAAGCATTGTATCATATATGTATTATTTATTTTATGAGCTCCTGGCACCATTTATAGAGGTAGCAGGTATCATAACAATTGTATTATCATATATGTTTGGATTTATCAATATTCCATTTATGATAGGTTTTTTTCTATGTTATTCTATATATGGAATAGTTTTAACCATGACTGCTTTTTTTCAGAGAATCTATACAATTCATTGTAGAATTTCTATCATAGATATCATAAAAGCAATATTAAGTTGTTTCTTTGAATTTATTTTCTTTAGATATGTATTATCCTTTGTACGTTTGACTGCATTTTTTAGCTATCATCAGAAAAAGCATGATTGGGGAACAATACAAAGATTTCGACATCATTCATGATAGTGGAAAAAGAAAGATAGTCAAAATAGATAACAACATATAAAAACGGATAATCTTAATAACTATTAATAGGAAAAAGGGAGGAAAGGTTTATGCGAAAAAAATATAGAAAGATTATATCTACTGTTTTAACGTTGATTTTGATGATTTCTATTGTTGATGTTTCGGTTATGGCAACTAGTGAAAATGACATGAATTCAAATCAAAAGGTAGAAGAGGTACTATCTTCACAAGAAGAATCAAATTTAAATAATTATTTAAATGATATTGATATTTTTAAAGATGGAGAACAATTAGAAGGCAAACCTGAATTGAATCATGGAAGTGTTTATACGTTGAAACTAAAGTTTTCGGAGGAGGAAACAAAACAGATTGCATTAGGTGGGTCTGTGATTTATGAGGTTCCAGACGCTTTTCAATTAAAAGACCAATCATCTCAAATGGAAATTAGAGCAAATATCAATAATGAAGATGTTGTTATTGTTTATAATCTTCAAATGCAGTCTCAGACGAACCAAGTTATAATGACGCCCTTACCAAATCAAGAAGATGAATTAGAAAAATTATCATATGCAGCTAATGCACAATTCAATTTTGATTGTGATGTTGTTTGGATTGGAAATGAAGGGGATAATTCAATAAATTTTGGAAATGATCATATTATTGATATTATTGGTACAACTGATCATGACATTAATATTCAAAAATCTGCTCAATATGATAAAGAAAAAGGTATTATTAATTATAAAATTAATATGACATCATATGGGAATAATATGAATATTAAGGTTGATGATGTGTTCACAGGAACAGCTGTTATTTTTAATGAAGATGTTCAATTGAATTCATCAATAGGAACTGATTTAAGTAATATACTTCCAACTTATAATGACACAGGATTCAGTTTAACTATTCCTGAAATGAAAGATCAAGAAGTCATTGAGATTCAGTATAGTGCTAAAGTCAATTATGAGAATATCAAAGATGGATATATAGATATAGATGACACTCAAAACAGTGTTAAAGTCACTTCTGATGAAAATGAAGAGAAAAACAGTTCAGCTGGTATTAATCATGAGTCTGCATATACATATGCAAAAAAAGGTACAGAATTTAAAGGGGAAGATTTAAAACCAACAGACGATAACCAATATTATATTATAGAATGGACAATTGATGTTAATCCAGATTTTAAGAATATTGGAGATATAGAGGTTAAAGATATTTTATTAAACACTGATATTCAAAAGTATGATCAAAATAGTTTTGTTATTACGAGATATACTTCAGATAATCAATCTTATCAAGTCAATCAAGATGTCCAATTTGATGATCAGGATACTTCATGGAATATTGTTTTGCCATCTATTTATGAAGGTAATCCTGTCAAATATACAATTCAATATAAGACACTTATTGATAAAACAGTTATTGATAATTCATATATAGATACGGTTGTTCAAAATAAATTGGATACAAATGGAGATAAAGATGATGGAACGATAAGTGTAACTTTACCAGCTCAAAAAGAGTTTACAGTTAGTAAAAAGTATGAAAATGCGCAATTAGAAAACCATACTGTAGATTGGGTCATTGAAACAACAATTCCAAAAGAAGGCTATCAGACTTTGACTGTAACAGATAATTTGCCTCAGATATGGAAAGATAATGTTCATTATATACCAGCTGTTAAGGAAAAGGATATTATAGTATTATTAGAAGATAAAACTTTATTACAAAATCAGGATTATAGAATACAATGGAATGGTGATAAATCACAATTTATTTTGATTTTTGATCATGGTATATCTGCAGGTGAAAATGAACGTGTTTTAACAATACGATATACCACTGATTATGGAAACTGGCCTAATGGAGAAATGCAAACAAATACAGCCATTGTTAAGGCTAACGGGAAAGAAAATAGTGCCAGTGCGGAGTTTACACCAATAAATAAAAGTATTGAAAAGAATATACAAAATTCTCAAACATTAAGTCCAAGTAATCAATATGTCTCTTATCAAGTAGGTATTTCAGGAATAACAGATGAAGACTTGGATGAGAATGGCTATGTCACAGTGACTGATACTTTTAATAGAGATATATTAAAATACGATCCTAATATATGGGATACAAATTATTTTAATGTCTATTATACAAACAATCAAGGATTTTGGGGTGGTCAAAGTTCTGGTGAGCATAGATATCAAGTGACAGATCATGGTGATGGAACAATATCATTTAAATTTAAACCATTTCAAGATCAAGGAAAATATTATGCGCGATATTATTTCTCGTATCGATTAAGTATCAAAGATGATGCGGCATTAAATCAATTGATAGAGGAAGCTGCGAAACAGGGAACAACACAATTGATAAGTGATTTATTGAAAAATACTGCCTCGTTTGCTGGAATGGAATCTAGTTGTACTGTTCCTTTTCAAAGCAATCAACTCAATAAAACGTTAATAACAGGAGCTTCTTCTCAAAATCAATATACAGCAACATGGAAAATCATAGTGAATGAGAGAGCTTTGCGATTAAATAACGGTCATTCCATGACAATTACTGATACTTTTACAGCTGAAGATGATCATAATAATTTAGGTATGAATTATGTTTATGGAAGTATGAAAGTTAAATATAATGGTATTGAACAAAATATTGAAGATATTGACTATTCAATTACTGACAATGGAAATTTAGAATGGGTTATACCAGATGAAACAAAAGTTGAAATTGAGTATCAGACACGTCTATCTACGACAGTTGAACTTGAAGATGGTCAAAGCTATTCTTATTCTAATCGTGCTTCGTTATCAGGAAATATAGGTGATTCTACATCATCTGGATCTATTGTTTTTGATATATCCGGAACTGGAAGCGCTTCATCTGTATCATTTGAAATTGTTAAACAAGATGTTGAGGATTTGACAAAAGGGTTAAAAGGAGCAGTTTTTGAGATATATACAATGAATCAAGATGGAAAGCTTGTGCCTATACAAACAGTTGATGGAGATCCTGTGATTCCAACATACACGACTGATGATAATGGAATTGCAACAGTGACTTCTAATCAGGAACAAAATGGATGGTCTTTATGGACACATCGTGTATATTATATTATAGAAAAAGTTGCACCAGAAGGTTATGATTTAATTTATCCATATGATAAAGAGAATTTACAACCTATTGCAAAAATTTGGATTAATGAATTTGGTAATTATGAAATTTCAGGAAGTGGAGAAGTTGAAAAACCTGATGATGCTTTAGAGGTTAATACTGGAGGACAAGTGTTTATAGTCAATGGTCAAGTTGTTGTTCCAGTTAAAAAAGTGGTAAATGGTGGTACATGGGGAAATACTGATCAATATATTATAAAGATTGAAACAGACAATCCAAATGCACCATTACCAAAAGATACAGAGATAGTTTTAACTCAAGACAGACAAGAAGATCAGTTTATTTTAAGTGGTTTTACACAACCAAATCAGACATATGAGTATATAATAACTGAACAAAAAGGGAATAAAGACAATGTAAAATATTCTGAAGCTCAATATCGTTTAACGGTAAAAACACAGATAGTAAATGAAAAGTTAAGTGTTGAGACATCTTTAGTTAAAATAAAAGATGATAATGGAATAGGAGTAAACTATCGTGTAGATGATGCAACATTTATTAACTCTATAATTAATAATGGAACAGGTAGTTTAACAATTTCAAAAACAGTTGAAGGAATAGTAACTAACCAATCATTTGACTTTGAAATACAATTAAGTTCACCTCTAACTGGAAAATATGGTGATTTAGAATTTAATAATGGAAAAGCATATGCATCATTAAAAGATGGTGAAATCATAACTATTAGTGGTTTACCAGCAGGCATTCAATATAATGTCATTGAACTAGATGCAAATAGTGGGAATTATTTAACATCTTCTGAAAATGCTGAGGGAATTATAACAGCAGATGTAACCAAAGCATGCCAATTCAAAAATACCTATTATAAAATAAATATTCCTATCTCAAAGCAGTGGCTTGACGATAATGACAATGATGGCAAGAGACCAGAGAGCATAACAGTCAGACTGCTGAAGGATGGCAAGGAAACAGGCCAGACACTCGTGCTGAATGAAGGCAATCAGTGGCAGGGACAGTTCACAGACCTTGCGAAGTATGAAGATGGAAAGAAGATTGACTATACGATTGCAGAAGCGAAAGTAGAAGGCTATACAAGCCAGATTACAGGAAGCATGGAAGAAGGATTCGTGATAGCGAACAGTCATGAAAAGGAACAGGTCAGCATCTCCGGAACAAAGACATGGGCTGAC
>NZ_SJOR01000027.1:0-25518 GCF_012027715.1 Massilimicrobiota sp. SW1139
CTGAACAAGTTATTAACCTGTATATATTAGCTTCTAATAAACGCTCTAATATTGCAATTTGATTACTATCATTTAAATAATTTTTATTAAATTTAAAATGAGGAAACTTCAGTAATTCTTCTCCAAATTCAATCATGTTATCATATAAATAAAGTTTACTAGCTGAAAAAAAAGAATATTCATAAGTTCTCCAAGAGTTACACATTTTATAAGGATCTTTAAATGTTGTGTAAACAGGGGCTAATCTATGTTTTTTTATTTCTTGTACTGCCTCATAATGCTTTCCTTCATCATAATGTTTTTCAATTATTTCATGCAACTTCATCTCTATCGCCTCATTTCTTTTATATTGACTTATTTTACTATTTTTTAAAAACAAATACAAATAAAAAGAAGTATCCAAACTTCTCACAAAGTCTAAATACTTCTCTAACCTTCTCACAACTATTATTACTAACGTTTGAGAACTCCAAAACTTTATAAAATAGGGTTTTAAATGTATTTTTGTCACTTACTTGTTGCATTGCCATAACTACTCACAAAACTTATATCCACTTATTCTGTATTATCATTAGATGATAATACAGCTTCAACCTGAGCAATTAATTGTTCCTTATCAGGCATATATGTTACATATTTTGAAGCAAAAATATTATTACTCAAGCCTCCTAATGCATACTGCATATCAACATTGCCTTTATCAGTGCATAAAATCAATCCAATTGGTGGATTATCATCTTCATCATTAATTTCTGCTGTATAATAATTCAAGTACATATTAAGTTGCCCAACTGCTTCAGGCATTAATTTGATAGTTTTTAATTCTATCAATACATAAGATCTTAAAATTTTATTATAGAAAACCATATCAACATAATAATGAGTATTCCCGAACGTTACTCTTTGCTGAGTTCCTACAAACATAAATCCTTTTCCAAGTTCCAAAAGAAACTTTTCAATTTGTCTAACAAGAGCTTCTTCCAAATCAGATTCCATCATTGGTTTATTTTCTGGCAGACCTAGAAATTCAAAAACATAAGGATCTTTTACTATATCTTCTGGTTTGGCAATTTCATTTCCTTTTAGCGCTAATTCAAGAACCTTCTTTTTATTAGTCTCCCCATTTGATAATAACAACCTTTCGAATAATGAAGAGCTAATTTGTCTTTTTAACTCTCTTACTGACCAATTTGCATTAATTGCTTCTTTTTCATAGAAACTACGTTTGTCATCATCAGATATATATAATAATTCGCAATAATGAGTCCAGCTCAATTTTCCAGTCACTGACTGGAAAATTGGATATTTCGTATAGAACATTTTCATGTTATATAAATTAGATTGTGAAAAACCTTTTCCAAATTTATTAGTAAGATTTTTTGAAATAGCAAGTAATTGTTTTTTCCCATATTCACCACGATTATTCTTCAATTCATCTTCAACAATAACACGACCAATATTCCAATAAGCATTTAAAAGTTCATTATTTACTTGTTTTGCGACATTATTTCTAGCATTTGTGATAATACTAGCAATTTCATTTACTAATGCTTCATTGTTTAACAAATTATTTTCCACAATCAACTACTCCTTTCAATATTAATTATTCTTATTATACCCTTATTTTAAAAAGAAAAAAAGAAGCATCTAAACTTCTTACAAAGTCTAAATACTTCTCTAATTTTCTCACAACAATTATTACTAACGTTTTGAGAACTCCGAAGCCTTATAAAACAAAGGCTTTTAAGTCTATTTGTCGCTTACTTGTTGCATTGCCAAAACGACATATCACACCTATTTACGTTATAGCTAGTATTTTATAGTTTCATAACTACTTTTCAACTCAAAGAAATACCTGTTTTTCTTTATATTGATATAATTTCGATTTTCATACTCTACAAACTGGAATTTAGCAGTTTGGCGCCGGTGCTTTAACAACAATAAACTCCAGCGTTTCTTCAGAAACATTTTTTAAGTTCATTTTTGTATGGAATGGAACTTTTAATACTGTTCCTGCCTGATATCCATGTGTTTCCTGTTCATTCAAAGTCGCTGATAATGTTCCGCGAACAACTGTAATATACATATTTTTTGCATTTGAAAAATGCTCTGGCAGACATTCACCCTTATTCAAGATCATATGCATATAGTGTATATTTTCATCAATAATTACTTTTTCAACTGTTTTTTCATTTCCTTGTGTTAATTTAAAAATTTGTTCAATCATATTTTCCGTCTCCCTTTGTGTTTCATTAACTCTGTAAATTCCGATTTATCTAACTAAATTATCTCATGTGGAGTTTTTTATTACAAGATAATTTAACTTACATGCTTATTTTTCACAATAGGATGTTTGCTGAGATAATCAGATAGAGTAATACTTTTTGTATCATGAAATACGATATCCTTATCTTCATCTACATCTCGATACACAAGATGATTTTGTTCATCTATCACATCATAGAGAAATAGAGAAATATGGTTAGTTTTTTTGTATCTTACTTGTCGCTTACCGTTTTTAATTTATAAATATACAAAAAAACTCAAATCGAGTTTTAGCCGATAAATAAAGGCTTTTGCTGATTTGAGTTTCTTTGAATTGTTCTGGGTATTCCCAAAAATTAACGTTTTGAGAACTGTGGTGCTCTACGAGCTGCTTTAAGTCCGTATTTTTTACGTTCTTTAACTCTTGCATCACGAGTTAAGAATCCAGCTGCTTTTAATACTGGTCTGTAATCTTCTCCAGCTTCTAATAAAGCTCTTGAAATTCCATGACGGATAGCTCCAGCTTGTCCACTGTAACCTCCACCTTTAACATTAACAATCACATCAAACTTACCAGTTGTACCAGTTAATTCAAGTGGTTGGTTGACGATCATTAATAATACATCTGATGGTAAATAATCTTTTGCTTCTCTACCATTGATGACGATTTTTCCTGCACCTGGTGTTAAAATAACACGTGCTACTGAAGACTTTCTACGTCCAGTTCCTCTGTATTGTACATTAGCCATTTATTCTCGTCCTCCTTATCCCTTAATTTTTAATTCAACTGGTTGTTGTGCAGCATGTGGATGTTCACTACCAGCGTATACAAATAATTTCATCCCTTGTTTTCTTCCAAGTGTGTTATGAGGTAACATACCTTTAACAGCTGCTTCTACAAATCCTGTTGGATTTGTTTCTTTAAATTGGCGAGCAGTTTTAACTTTTAAACCACCTAACCAACCAGAATGATGATAGTATTTAACTGTATCTAATTTTTTTCCAGTCATTACTACTTTGTCTGCATTAACAATAATAACATAATCACCAGTATCTACATGTGGTGTGAATGTTGGTTTATGTTTTCCTCTTAATACAGATGCTACTTCTGATGCTAAACGTCCTAAAGTTAATCCTTCAGCATCAACAACGTACCATTTACGTTCAATTGTGGCTTCTTTAGCCATTGTTGTTTGTCTCATTTTTAATCCTCCTGTAGTTTCCGGGGCTACAAACGTTAAAATAAGGCAACTCTTATTATAACAATATTCGCATTTTTGTCAATATGATTTTCTCTGTATTCATCGCCTTTTTTAATATCGTAAATTGAAAAACTAAATTCCATCCCTAAATCAATTTATATGGAATTTAATTTTACAAATCCAATGATAGAATTTAATTCTGCAAACTTTTATAATAATAGTGGGTATTCCTTCTACTGGAGGTGTTCATCATGGCTAATCAGAAACATTTAACTGCTCTTGATAGAATCACAATTGAAAATGGTCTAAAAAATAACGACTCTTTCAAGGCCATTGCCAAAAAACTCGATAAGGATTGTACTACCATTTCTAAAGAGGTCAAAAACAATCTTTCTGTTCGTAAAACTGGTGCATTCGGTCGTTCCTTCAATAACTGTCTTTACAGATATACATGCAAGGAACGTAATTCTGCCTGTGACAACTGTCCAGTTATGAAATCTCAGCTCTGCAGATCCTGTACGCGCTGCATCTACGAATGCGGCAGCTATGTGGAAGAAATATGCCCTAGGCTTTCTAAGCCTCCATATGTCTGCAACGGATGTCCTGACATGAAAAAATGTACTTTGACAAAGCATATCTATTATGCACTTGAGGCCAACAAAAAATATGAAGAAAGGCTTTCTGAATCACGCAGAGGCATCATTATTACTCAGGATGAAATCAATCATCTTAATGAGCTGCTCTATCCACTGATTGCCCAGCAGGGTCAATCCATTCATCATGTCTACATTCATCATAAGAACGAGATCATGTTCAGCGAAAAGACTCTCTATAAGATTATTGATGCTGGCATATTGAAAGTGAGAAACATCGATCTTCCTCGACAGGTAACCTATAAAAAAAGAAAGAAACCTTCAAGATACAAAATTGATTCAAAATGCATGGATGGAAGAAGGTACGAGGACTTCAAGAATTTTATAGAAGAAAATCCTGACATGCCTGTTGTCCAGATTGATACGGTTGAAGGCACTAAAGGTGGAGCCTGTCTGCTTACTGTTCATTTTACAGTGCCAACATTTATGATTGCTTTTAGAAGAGAATATAATGATGCACAGTCTGTCATTGATATATTCAATGACATTTACAACCATCTTGGAAGAGATATGTTCATGAAGCTTTTCCCTGTCATTCTCACAGATAACGGACCTGAGTTCTCCAATCCAGAAGCCATTGAATTTGATGAAGATGGAAACAGAAGAACATATATGTTTTACTGTCACCCCAGCTCTCCGTTTGAAAAAGGTGACTGTGAAGTCAATCATGAATTTATAAGAAGAATCGCACCCAAAGGAAAACCATTTGATCCTTATACGCAAAAAGACATCAATTTAATGATGTCTCACATTAATTCGTATGCTCGTCCAAAGCTGAATGACAAAACCCCACTCTTTGTCTTCGCTTTGCTGTTTTCCAAAGAAGTTGCAAGCTACTTTGGAATCGAACATATTGACCCAGATAAGATCAATCTGACTCAGTCGCTCTTATCTCAAAGATAAAGCATAAACAAAACACAGGGATACCCATAATGTACAGATAAATAAGACCATCAGAGGGGTGAAATTTTGCTTTGCAAAAAAAACAGAAAATTTGACCCTGGCTTTACTATACTCTCAAAAACAAGTCAAATTGCTTCTTACAAGTTCATTTTAAGACCTGATGTGTCAAAAATCAATATCTGAAGGTGATTTTTATAATACAAAAAATCACTTTGCAATTTGAAATTCAACTCCCACAAGAAGAGTTGAATTTAAATATACAAAGTGGAATTTAGTTTTTCATTTCACCTTTTTAATATAACAAAAAGAAAAAGAGAAGCTGATAAATTATCTTATATCATACTCCCCTTGAAATTTTTCAAAATGTCCTTGTAAAAAATCGAAATGGTCAATAACATTGAGATTATGTTCTTTACAAAAATCTAACATCTGCTTATACATCGCTCCATTAAAATCAGAAGGATCATGAGCATCAAATCCTAAAATAACATCATTTCCTACTTCTCCTGCAATTTTCCAGAAGTGTGTATTTGGATATGCATAAATCATCTCTCCATTAACGTTTCTTAGGCCTCTTCTCATTCCTCCTGCATTTACTTCTAAAGGAATGTTTAACTCTTTCGCTTTTTCACAGATTCTTTGCGAAACAGTTCTCGCATCTAAATCAAACTCTTTATATCCTATTAAAAACAAATCAGGATGAGCTAAATAACTAAATAATCCTGTTTCTAAAGCTTTTTCAACATCATTACAATATTGATAAATATCTTTTTTCTTCATATTCTCTTTGCCATAATAATCACTATGAACACAATGTTTATGAAAATGATGTCCTAAAATCAAATAATCAACTTTATGCTCATATAATAAGCTTTGATAATAATCAAAATATTCTTCTAAACCTTCAGCTTCAAAACCTTTATATATCTTTATCTGGTCCTGATATTTATCTTGACATTCTTTAATTTTATCCAAATAATTCTCCATATCTGGATAAGGCATTCTCATACTAGGTCCATTTTGAATAAAAGCATGAACAAGTGATAAAAAGCTTCTAGGTCCTCTTATAGCTACAAGAGATTTCAAAAGATGCTGACGATAGTGTGGTAATGGAACATGCTCTGATATTCCTAATTCTTCAATCCCCATCTTAATAGCTGAACATACCATTTCCTCTTCGCTTCCATTAGCATGTCCACAACGATAGGTATGTGTATGAAAATTAGTCTTCTTCATAATACACCTCCTGCAAATATAAACCTTGTGGTTTAGCCTTAAAAAGACATTTTTTTTGGCCACAACTTTCTAACATTTCTAAAAGTTGTTCCTTTTGAATACGTTTAGCTCCAACTTGAATGATACCCCCAACAAGATGTCTAACCATATAACGTCTAAATCCATTTCCAATTAACCGAAAGGTAATAATACCATCTTTTTCTTCAATATCAAAATGATATAGAGAACGAATTGTATTCCCATATTGATCATAACAGCAAAATGACGCAAAATTATGTTCTCCTATAAAAATTTTTGCTGCTTCTCTCATTAATTCAATATCTAAAGAACGGCCATATTGATAAATGTAATTGGTTTGAAATGGATCATATTCTTTTGTATTTAATAAATAACGATACTCTTTCTTAACTGCACTATAGCGTGAATGAAAATTTTCATCAACATATTGAGCATCTAAAATGTAAATATCATTAGGTAAGAAATGATTAATGGCTCTTTTCCATTGCGTTTCTGGTAATCTTTTTTGTGTATCAAAATGAAATACCTGATGAACTGCATGGACTTTCGCATCTGTTCTTCCTGATGCATGAATAACAGTTTCTTCTTCATTAATTTTTTTAATGGCTTTTTGTATTTCACCTTGAATTGTACGTTCATTATTTTGAACTTGGAAACCATGAAAACGTGTCCCATCATAACTCACAATACATTTAACTCTCATAAAACAAAACTCATTATAACCATAGCTATACATATTGCAATGACACATAAAAATGAAATTGTATCAGACAATTTCCATACAAGTTGTTTATATCTTGTACGTTTAGCTTCTGGATTATAATTACGACTTTCCATAGCATTGGCTAAATCTTCTGCTCTTTGAAAAGCTGAAATAAACAAAGGAATAATAAGTGAAACGATTGATAAAATCTTTTCTTTTAAACTTCCTTCTGAAAATTCTACCCCACGACTAGCTTGTGCTTTCATAATTCTTTGCGTTTCTTCTAATAAAGTTGGAATAAATCGCAATGCAATAGAAATCATCATAGCAACTTCATGAGTAGGAAATCCAATTTTTTTAAAAGGTGACAGAAGATGTTCTATACCTAATGTTAAATCTAAAGGTTTTGTCGTAGCAGTTAAGATCGTTGTCATAATAATAATAAGAATCAGTCTAATAAATATATATACAGTTTGTAAAACTGCCTGATCATAAATCTTAATGAAACCTATTGAAAACAATAAATTTCCCTGTTGAATAAATAACAAATTAAAAATCATTAAAAATGCCATCATAAATAGCATTGGTTTTACGGCTTTGAGAACCTGTGATACTTTGATATGTGATAATAATGTCATAATAATCACAAAAGTTCCTAAAAGGGCATATCCAATAAATCCTGCATCAAAGAAAACAGCAATTAACAGTAATAAAAGTGAACCTATTTTTAATCTAGGATCTAAACGATGAATAAAACTATCAATAGGCAAGTACTTCCCAAACATCATATTATTCATGTAATTGACCTCCTATTTCCTGAATCAATACATCAATATCTTTAATAGACGGATCAATGTGAAATCCATTTTTATTAAGTTCTAAGATAAATGATGTAATAATAGGTAAATCAATACTCAATGATGTTAAATACTCTGTTTCTTTAAATAGTTCTTCAACAGATACATATCTTTCAACTTGACCATGATTCATCACAACAACATCATCACAATATTCTAAGACTTGATTCATATCGTGAGAAACAAGAATAACCGTTTTACCTTCCTGATTCACTTTTTTAAAAAGCTGTAACATTTCTTTAGCACCCTGTGGATCTAATCCAGCTGTCGGCTCATCTAAAATTAAAATATCTGGATCCATTGCTAATATTCCTGCTATCGCTATACGACGTTTTTGTCCTCCAGACAAATCAAATGGAGAACGCTCTAAGTAAGATTCATCTAATCCTACTAATTTGATAACTTTTTTTGCAATTGAAATAGCCTCTTCTTCACTAACACCAAAGTTTTTTGGTCCAAAAATAATATCTTTTAAAATTGTTTCTTCAAATAATTGATACTCAGGGAATTGAAAAACAAGCCCTGCTTTTTTTCTAAGAGGTTTTAAAGAAGATGGTTTATCCGTTGCCGTAATCAATATATCTTCTACATTGACTTCTCCAGATGTAGGAAGCAATAAAGCATTGATATGTTGAATCAATGTTGATTTACCACTTCCAGTATGACCAATTAATGCTGTCATACTCCCCTTTTGAATATTAAGATTAACTCCTTTTAAAGCATGATATGCAAAAGGGGTATCTTGAGCATAAATATGTTCTACTTCTTTAAATGTAATCGACATAATTCATTCACCAACTTCTCTCTATCAATTTGCTCTGTAATAGATATTCCCATTTTTTGTAAACCATGGCTGATTTTATAAGCAAAAGGAATATCTAAAGCCAAGCTCTCTATTTCTTCTTTTTTCATTAACACTTCTTCAGGTCGTCCTTCATCTACAATATGTCCATCACTTAATAAAATTACATAATCAGATAAAGCTGCTTCTTCTATATCATGAGTAATGGAAACAATCGTCATATTCTTATCTTTATTTAATTGATGGACCAAAGCGTTAATTTCGTTTCTTCCTTTAGGATCTAACATACTTGTTGCCTCATCTAAAATAATAATAGATGGGCTCATAGCTAAAATACCGGCTATTGCTACCCTTTGTTTTTGACCACCTGATAATTTTGTAGGTTCGTGATCCAAAAACTCATACATATTGACTTTCTTTGCATATTCATTGATAATATCATCCATCAATGCAGGATCTACACAATTATTTTCTAATCCAAAAGCAATATCATCTCTTACAGTCGCACCAATAAATTGATTATCAGGATTTTGAAAAACAATTCCTATTTGACTACGTACTTGATTTAATGTTTCTTCTGTTAATGGAATTCCACCAATAACTATCTCTCCAGATTTTTTTTCTAACAATCCCATCAGTAATTTCGCGATAGTACTTTTTCCACTTCCATTATGTCCTAATATTGTCGTATATGATCCTTTTTCTATACTAAAAGAAATATCATCTATTGTTAAAGTATCTTCATCATATCCAAAAGATAAATGTTGAACATCAATAATTTTTTCCATACTCATCCTCCAAGTAGTTCAATTTTAGTATGATTTATAGTAGTTGTCAACCATCTTGTTACAACAATAAAAAATCTTAATTTACATGAATTCTTCATGTTGGGTATTATCTAATTCTTTTGCTATTTGTATACAATTATCCAGATTCTGTTGATAATGTATTGAAAAAATACAACTATACAGAATATCCAATATATATTTTAAAGACAAGCTACTAGCAAAATCTGCAATCTTTGTATAAATTAATTCTCTTGATGACATTCTTAAAGTCACATCTGCTAACAAAGATAGCTCATTATCTTCTAAATTTGTAATAGCAATAATTGAAGTTTGTTTTTTTCTTAATGTTTCAATCAGATGTTTTATATGGGGAGCATGTCCCGAATATGAAATAATGATTGCACAATGATTTTGATCACTCATTAAATATGTTGAATCAAGTTCATCACTTAATGAACATAATTGAACATGTCTATGAAGAATATACATGCGTTCTTGGAATGAGCGGACTATATGCATATGAACTGATCGACTATAAACATCTATATACTTGCAGTCGCGTAATAAGCGGATAGCTTTTTGTAAGTCATCATGACTTATAAGTGAATATGTATCTTGAATTGTTTCTCTTTCTAAAACACACAAATTGTATGCAATATTCATTATGTCGTCATTAACTACAAAGGGAATATTTGCGTCCACTTCTTGATTGAGATAAAGATAATCTAATTCTTTCAAATAAGCTTCTTTAAATTCATTCCATCCATCAAAGCCTAATTTCTTAGCTATACGTATAAAAAGAGGCGATGATGTATATGTTTCATTAGCAATCTGTGCAATAGTCATATTTTTAATGTCTTTGCCTTTTTTTAAAATATAATCAATAATGATTGATTCACTTGGTGAAAAATGTGTCTTTTCTATCTTATGAATAAGCATATGACCACCTCTTGTATGACATTATAAAGCAATTTGTTATCAGTTGCAAAATAAAAACACATCGCTGATGTGCTTTTATTTTGTAATGAAAACAGAATTCATCTATTTTTCATATGTTGTTCTTGCATTTTCTATAAATGACCTTTTTATGAAATCAATCATTTTACCTATCATCATATTTTAATAATAAGATATCATATAATGCAAAATTCAAATCATGCAATTCATAAAAAAAGTGATGAACCCATCACTTTTTTAGAATAAACCAATAACTGCCATTGGTGCATTATCACCTTTACGATTATATGTTTTTAAAACACGAGTGTATCCACCATTTTTATCTGCATATTTTGGTGCAACTTCATCAAATAATTTTTGAACAGCAGTTTTACCAGTAGCAGGATCAACAACATCTTGTAATACTTGTGCTGCTTGTCTTCTTGCATGTAAATCTCCACGTTTTCCTAAAGTAATTAATTCGTCAACGATTGAACGAACTTCTTTTGCTCTCGTTACTGTTGTTTCGATTTTTCCATACATGATAACATCTGTAGCTAAGTTACGTAACATTGCTTTTCTATGAGATGATACACGCCCTAATTTTCTATTGTGTGCCATAAATTAGTGCTCCTTCCAAAATATTTATTCTATTATTAATCAACTTGTTTAAAACCTAAACCTAATTCGATTAATTTTTCTTTTACTTCTTTAAGTGATTTCTTACCTAAGTTTCTCACTTTAATCATATCGTCTTCACTCTTAGAAGCGAGTTCTTGAACTGTTTGAATACCAGCTCTTTTTAAGCAATTATATGAACGTACAGATAAGTCTAATTCTTCAATAGTCATATCTAATACTTTATTACTTGTGTCTTCTTCAGTTTCACTCATAACTTCCATGTTCATTGCCATATCAGTTAATTCAACAAACATATTTAAGTGTTCCACTAAAATTTTAGCAGCTAATGCTAAAGCTTCATGTGGTTGGATAGATCCATCAGTTGTAACTTCTAAAGTTAACTGATCATATTTTGCACTCTGTCCAACACGTGTAGGTTCAACATTATAAGCTACTTTTACAACTGGTGAATAAATAGAATCAGTTGCAATAACACCAATTGTGTTGATCATCTTTTTGTTCTGATCAGCACTCATGTAACCACGATCTTTATGAGCATACATTTCCATATAGAAATGCGCACCTTCAGCAACATGGGCAATTTCCATATCGTTTGAAATCATAGTTACATTTGATGGACATTGAATGTCAGCACCAGTAACAACAGCTGGTCCCTTGACATCAATTACCATAGTTACATCATCATCACCATCAATTGCAAAAACCAATTTTTTAATGTTTAAGATAATTGAAGTGACATCTTCAACGACACCATCAACTGCAGAAAATTCATGGATTGCTCCTTGAACTTTAATTGCGTGAACTGCACATCCAGGAATAGATGATAACAAAACTCTACGTAATGCATTTCCTAAAGTTGTTCCGAAACCTCTTTCTAAAGGTTCAATAACAAACTTACCATAGAAATCTGTTTCATCATATTCTGCGACATTAAAATTTGCTTTTTCGAACTTTTGCATTATTTCCCTCCTCACTTAGAAATAACTACTTTTTTACTTCATTATCCACGAGGACGTTTTGGTGGACGACAACCATTATGTGGAATTGGTGTAACATCATTAATTGAAGTTACTTCTAATCCAGCAGCTTGTAAAGCTCTTACTGCAGCTTCACGTCCTGGTCCTGGTCCTTTAACACAGACGTCAACAGTTTTCATACCATGATCCATTGATGCTTTTGCAGCAGCTTCAGCAGCCATTTGCGCAGCATATGGAGTAGATTTTCTTGATCCTTTGAAACCAAGTGCTCCAGCACTTGACCAAGTGATTACATTCCCATGTTCATCAGTTACAGTAACAATTGTGTTATTGAAAGTTGAATGTACATGTGCGACACCTTTTGCTATATTCTTTTTAACACGTCTTTTACCACGAGTATTGTTTCTTGCCATTTTCGTTCAACCTCCTATTTTTTCTTACCAGCAATTGGACGAGCTTTACCTTTACGAGTACGAGCATTTGTTTTTGTTTTTTGTCCACGTACTGGAAGTCCTTTACGATGACGGATTCCTCTATAGCATCCAATTTCCATTAAACGTTTAATATTTAATGCAACTTCTCTACGAAGATCTCCTTCAACTTTATAATTTTCTACTTCTTTTCTAAGTTTTCCTTCTTCTTCTTCTGTTAAATCTTTAACTCTTACATCTTCACTGATTCCAGTTGCAGCACAAATTTTTTGAGCTGTTGATAAACCGATACCATAGATATAAGTTAAAGAAACTACCACACGTTTATCACGTGGGATATCAACACCTGCTATACGAGCCATTGTTTCTCCTCCTATTAACCTTGTCTTTGTTTATGTTTAGGGTTTTCACAGATTACCATTACTCTACCCTTACGTTTAATTACTCTGCATTTATCGCATATTGGTTTTACAGATGGTCTTACTTTCATCTTAATCTTTACCTCCTTTGGGAAGATTTTCTACTTATGTCTAAATGTGATTCGCCCACGTGTTAAATCATATGGAGAAATCTCTACGGTTACTTTATCCCCCGGTAAAATGCGAATGTAATTCATACGGATTTTACCAGAAACGTGAGCCATAATAACCGCTCCATTTTCCAACTCAACCTTAAACATTGCATTAGGTAATGTTTCAAGGACAGTTGCTTCTACTTCAATAACGTCATCTTTTTTTGCCATTGATTATAACTCCCTTTTAAAGTTTTGTCAAAATCTCATACCCATCACTTGTAATGACAATAGTATGTTCATAATGAGCTGCGAGAGATCTATCTCTTGTTACAACAGTCCAATCATCATCTAAGACATCAGTTTCACATCTTCCTAGATGAGCCATTGGTTCTATTGCTAAAGTCATTCCCTCTTTTAATCTAGGTCCTTTTCCTGGTGCTCCATAATTAGGAACAGCAGGATCTTCATGAACTTTTGTGCCAATTCCATGACCTGTATAATCTCTTGGAGTTGAACATCCATGATTTTCTAG
Source organism: Massilimicrobiota sp. SW1139 (assembly GCF_012027715.1). Lineage (NCBI taxonomy): Bacteria > Bacillati > Bacillota > Erysipelotrichia > Erysipelotrichales > Erysipelotrichaceae > Massiliimicrobium > Massilimicrobiota sp. SW1139. The sequence continues at coordinate 13,460 of NZ_SJOR01000027.1, forward strand.
ATATGTTTGAACAGCATGAGATATATCGGATAAACGATTACCAGGTTTGACTTGTGCTAAACCTGCATAAAGTGCTTCTTCAGTCACTTTCATAAGATGAGCAGCATCATCACTAATCTGCCCTACAGCATATGTCCAAGCACTATCACCATGATAGCCCTTATAACATGCACCTACATCCACTGAGATAATATCACCATCTTTAAGTTTTCTATGATCAGGAATCCCATGAACAACAACTTCATTAATTGAAGTACATACTGCTCCTGGAAAACCATATAGGTTCAAAAATGATGGTGTTGCACCAGCATCACGTATAATCTTCTCACAGAATTTATTAATTTCCATGGTTGTGATTCCAGGTTTAATAAATTCTTTTAAGTGACTATGAACAAGTGCCACAATGCGACCAGCCTCACGCATCAACTCAATTTCTCTTTGGTCTTTTGTGACAATCATTATTTACCCTCCAAGCTTTTTTCAATGTCTTTAAAGACGTCTTCCATAGGTTGGTCACCGTTAATATTAATGATTGTACCTTTCATTGTATAATAATCAATCAAAGGTCGAGTTTGTTTGTTATACGTATCAAGTCTAATTTTGACAGCTTCTTCGCTCTCATCTTCTCTTTGATACAAAGTTCCACCACATTTGTCACAAACACCTTCAACTTTAGGTGGATTAAATTCAACATGGAATGTTGCTCCACAATTTTTGCAAGTTCTTCTACCTGACAATCTTGTGATTAATTTTTCAACTGGAATGTCTAAATTTATAATTGCATCAATTGTAAAATCAAATTCTTTCGCAATACTTTCAAGTTCTCTCGCTTGAACTATTGTTCTAGGGAATCCATCTAAGATAAAACCATTTTCAAAAGTGTTTTCACTTAAATATTCCCTAAGCATTTCAATCGTATAATCGTCTGGTACAAGGTGCCCAAATTGCATGAAATATTTAGCAATTACACCAAACTTTGTTTGTTCACGTAAAGCTTTTCTAAATAAATCGCCAGTAGATATTTGTGTTAAACCGTATTTTTTAACAAGTCTTTCAGCTTGAGTCCCTTTACCAGCACCAGGAGGCCCCATTAAAATAATGTTCATTTTTCTACACCTCTTTTATTATACTATTTTCTAATATATCCATGATACTCTTTACGAGTAATTAAAGTTTTAATTTGTCTTGTTGTTTCAAGAGCAACACCTGTAATGATAATCAATCCAGTTCCTCCTAATGTCAAAGCAGCATTAGAAGTTTGTGACCAAATAACTGGTGTTATGATAGGAATTGCCGCAACAATAACTAAGAAGATTGATCCGACAACAGTTACTCTATTTAAAACCGTACTTATGAATTTTTCTGTATCTAAACCAGTTCTTACGCCAGGAATTGATCCACCATTTTTCTTTAAATCATTGCTAATTTTATGTGCATCAATTTGTAAATTAGAATAGAAGAATGCAAATAAAACTATCATAAGAAGATATAAGCAAAAACCAAATGGTTCCTGATAATTTAAAATGGTATCAATAGTTCGCGTTATATTATTTGAATCCATAAAACTAATGATTGTTCTTGGAGCTGCTAATACAGATGCAGCAAAGATAACTGGCAATACACCTGAACTATTAATCTTAATAGGCATATGTGTCGTATCTTTTGTTCTCATTGTTGGATTAGAATTTGTTGCATACATAATTGGTATTTTTCTAACTGCACCTTCGTTAAACACTACAAAGATAACAATTGCTAAATATACAATGACAAACAATGCATACCACAAAATTCCTAAAATCATTGTCTGTGTTCCCTTATCAAATGAGACCAAATTGTTGAATGTTGTAATAAAGTTAGTTGGTAAACTTGCCACAATACCTGTGAAAATCAATAATGATGTTCCGTTTCCAACACCCTTTTGAGTGATTTGATCACCCATCCACATAGCCAACATACTTCCTGCTATCATAACAAGAACTACATAAGCATAATTCCACAATGATGATGAACCAAGAATTCCATACATATTATCAAATGCATATGTTAATGATCCACCTTGAATAGCAGCCAAGACGAGTGTAACATATCGTGTCACTCTATCTTTTTTCTTTTTACCAGTATTTCCTTCTTTTTGCCATTGAGCTAATACTGGAATAACATCCATTGATAATAATTCAATAATAATAGATGATGTAATATATGGAGAAATTCCTAATGAAAATATAGAAAATTTCTCTAACATTCCTCCACCTAACATGTTCATAATTCCTAGGATACCACTATTAGCTGCTGAAGCTGTAATTGCATCAGCATTAATTGATGGAATTGTAATAGCAGCACCCAAACGGAATACAAACAACATACCAAGTGTAAATATGATTCTACGACGTAATTCTCCTTTTTTAAAAACATTCTTAAAAAAGTTTAACATCCTAGATCACCTCAGTTTTTCCACCTGCAGCTTCAATTGCAGCAATGGCTGACTTTGAGAATTTCTTTGCTTTAACAGTTAAAGCAACTTCTAATTTTCCATTACCTAAAACTTTTAAACCATCTAATTCTTTTTTAATTAAACCACATTCTTTTAAAGCAGCCATATCTACAACACTACCTGCTTCAAATTTATTTAAATCTTCTACATTAACAATAGCATATTCAACTCTATTGAAGTTTGTGAAACCACGTTTTGGTAAACGCATGAATAATGGTGTTTGTCCACCTTCAAATCCAGGTTTTTTTCCTCCACCACTTCTAGCTCCAGCACCTTTTTGACCTCTACCAGAAGTTTTACCATGTCCTGAGCTTGTTCCACGTCCAACACGTTTTCTATTTCTACGTGCTCCTTCAGTGTATTGTAATTCGTGTAATTTCATTTTTACACCTCCTACTTACTTTCTTCAACTTTAACAAGGTGGCTAACAGTATTAATCATACCTTGAATCGTTTCGCTATTTACTTTTTCAACTGATTTGTGCATTTTTGTTAAACCTAACGCTTTAAGAGTATCCTTTTGATTCTTTTTAGCACCAATTGGACTTTTTACAAGCGTAATGATAACTGTATTTTTTTCTGCCATTTCTTACGCTCCTCCTATCCGTAAATTTCTTCAACTTTTTTATCTCTTAATTCAGCAACTTGTTGAACAGTTTTTAATAATTTTAAACCTTCTACAGTTGCACGAACCATGTTGATTGGAGTTCTTGAACCAATTGATTTAGAAATAATATCTGAATATCCAGCCAATTCAACAACAGCACGAACTGGTCCACCAGCAATGATTCCAGTACCTTCAGATGCAGGTCTTAAGAATACATGTCCTGATCCATACATACCATTGATTTCATGAGGAATTGTTCCATGAATAATTGGTACATTAATAACATTTCTTTTAGCTGCTTCAGATGCTTTTCTAATAGCATCAGGTACTTCGTTAGCTTTACCTGTTCCAAATCCAACGCGACCTTTTTTATCACCGATAACTACTAATGCAGCAAAGCGGAATTTACGTCCACCTTTAACGACTTTAGTTACACGGTTAATTGTGACAACACGTTCTTCGAATTCTTTTTCAACTTTTGGTCCATTTCTTCTTGGTCCATTTCTTCTTGGTCCATTTTCTCTTGGTTTACGTTGTTCCATTCTTTAACCTCCTATTAGAATTTTAATCCAGCTTCTCTAGCAGCTTCAGCTAGTGCTTTCACACGACCATGATAAATATATCCACCACGATCGAATACTACATTTTCAATATTTTTGGCGATAGCTCTCTTTGCAATTTCAGTACCAACCTGTGTAGCAGCTTCAACATTTCCACCGTTTGCTAATTTCATATCTACTGAAGATGCAGCAACCAAAGTCACTCCATTGACATCATCAATGATTTGTGCATGGATATGAGAGCTTGAACGGAATACATTTAAACGAGGACATTCAGGAGTTCCACTGATTTTTCTACGAACTCTTGCATGACGTTTTTTACGTAAATCGTTTCTTGACATAGTTTTAGCCATGATAATAGCTCCTTCCTTATTTCATTAACTACTTTTTACCAGCAGTTTTACCTTCTTTTCTAATAATTCTTTCATCAACGTATTTGATACCTTTTCCTTTATAAGGTTCAGGTTTCTTCACAGCTCTAATTCTTGCTGCAATTTCTCCAACTCTTTCTTTAGAGATTCCTGATACAATAATTGATGTCTGAGATGGAGTTTCAATTTTAACTCCTTCTTCACCTTCAACTTCAACTGGATGAGAATATCCAACATTTAATACTAATTTATTACCTTGCATTTGAGCACGGTATCCAATACCAACAACTTCTAACTCTTTTTTATAACCGTTGTGTACACCTTCGATCATATTGGCAAGTAAAGCTCTTGTTGTACCGTGTAATTGTTTTACATGCTTTTGTTCACTTGTTCTGCTTACTGTAATTGTGTTTTCATCCATATTGATATTAATCAATGGTGAAAACTGTCTGACTAAAGTCCCTTTTGCACCTGTAACTGTGACAGTATTATCAGCAGCAATTTCCACTTTTACACCTTCAGGTACGTTGATAATCTTATTACCTACACGAGACATCAGTTACACCTCCTGTTTTCTTATTTTATTACCAGATATATGCTAATACTTCTCCACCGATTTGTTTAGCTCTTGCTTCTTTATCAGTCATTAATCCTTGAGAAGTAGATAATACAACGATTCCTAAACCATTTAATACCTTAGGAATTTCATTAACTTTGGCATATTGACGAAGACCAGGTTTAGAAACTCTTTTTAACCCAGTGATAACTCTATCGTTTCCTTTATATTTTAAAGTGATGACAATGTTTTTAATGACACCTTCACCTTCAACTTTATATCCTTTAATAAATCCTTCGTTTTTCAAAATTTCAGCTAATTGCACTTTTAATTTTGATGCAGGAACCACAACTTCATCATGACGTTGTTGATTCGCATTACGAATTCTTGTTAACATATCTGCAATTGGATCTGTCATTTGAAATGTCCTCCTTCCATTTGGATGATTTGATTACCAGCTTGCTTTTTTAACACCAGGAATTTCACCTTTATAAGCTAATTCTCTGAAGCAAATACGGCATAATTTGAATTTTTTAATTACTGCATGTGGACGTCCACAACGTTCGCATCTTGTATATTCACGAACTTTGTATTTTTGAGGACGTTGTTGTTTAACTTTCATTGATGTTTTAGCCATTAATTAAGTCCTCCTTATTTATGGAATGGCATTCCTAATTGTGCTAATAATTCATGACCTTCTTCATCAGTTTTAGCAGTTGTTACGAATACAATATCCATTCCTCTGATTTTGTTTACTTTATCGAAATTGATTTCAGGGAAAATTAATTGTTCTTTAACACCTAAAGTGTAATTTCCTCTTCCATCAAAAGAATTCTTTGGTACTCCTCTAAAATCTCTTACACGAGGTAAAGAAATACTGATTAATTTATCTAAGAATTCATACATTCTTTCTCCACGTAAAGTGACTTTACAACCAATTGGCATTCCTTCACGTAATTTAAATCCAGCAATTGATTTTTTAGCTCTTGTAATTACTGGTTTTTGTCCTGAAATTAAAGTTAATTCTTCAACAGCTTCATCTAATAATTTAGAGTTGCTAACTGCATCACCAACACCAATGTTGATAACAATTTTTTCCATAGCAGGAACTTGCATTACAGAACTATAATTAAATTTAGTCATTAATGACTTAACGATTTCATTTTCATAACGTTCCTTTAGTCGGTTCATTATTTAACCTCCTTCCGATTACTTTTTCTTCTTTGTAGTTTTATCTAATGCTTTACCTGTTTTTTTATTGATACGATATTTTTTACCGTCTTCATCAAAAGCATAACCAATTTTTACAGCTTGTTTTGCTTTTGAATCATAATATGCAACATTAGAAACATGAATAGGTGCTTCTCTTGTTACAATACCACCTTCTGGATCAGCTTGTGAAGGTTTGATGTGTTTTGTTACCATATTCACACCTTCAACAATCACTCTATCTTCTTTTCTTAGAATTTGAATAATTTCTCCAGTTTTCCCCTTATCGCTACCAGCGATAACTTGAACTGTATCACCTACACGTAATTTCATCTTCTCGTTTCCTCCTATAATACCTCAGGAGCTAATGATACGATTTTCATGAAATCTGCATCTCTTAACTCTCTTGCTACCGGTCCAAAGATACGAGTTCCTCTAGGTGAATTATCATCTTTAATAATAACGCAAGCATTATCATCAAATTTAATGTATGAACCATTATCACGGTTTACACCATATTTTGTTCTTACGATAACAGCTTTTACAACTTCACCTTTTTTAACTGTACCACCTGGAGTCGCTTGTTTTACTGTCGCTACGACTACATCACCGATGTTACTAAATTTTCTATTTGAACCACCAAGGTTTCTAATTACTAGTACTTCTTTTGCTCCTGTATTGTCAGCAACTTTTAATCTGCTTTCATTCTGGATCATTCAAGTGACCTCCTTTCAGATTCTTCTTATTAAATAATTTCTGCTTTCTTTACAATTTCTACTAAACGGAAACGTTTAGTTGCTGATAATGGACGAGTTTCCATAATTTTAACAACATCTCCATCTCTAGCAATATTTTCTTCATCATGAGCCTTAAACTTTTTAGAAGATTTAACACGTTTTCCGTATTTTTTGTGTTTTACATGAGTTTCAACTAAAACAGTAATTGTTTTATCCATTTTTGTAGAAACAACTGTTCCAGTATAAACCTTACGATTATTTCTTTCCATAGTCTACTCCTTCTATTTGTTTAATTCTCTTTCTCTAATAATTGTTTTAATTCTTGCGATATTTTTTCTAACTGTTCTAATACGAGCAGTATTTTCTAATTGTCCTGTTGCTTGTTGGAATCTTAATCCAAATAATTCTTTTTTGTACTCTTCTACTTTGTTAAGTAATTCTTGAGTTTCTGTATTTCTAATATCTTGAACTGTCACAATTACTCACCTCTTCCAATAATCTTACATTTCACTGGTAATTTGTGAGATGCAAGTCTTAATGCTTCTCTTGCAACTTCTTCTTCTACACCAGCAACTTCGAACATAACGCGACCTGTTTTTACAACTGCTACCCATTCTTCTGGAGCACCTTTACCTGAACCCATACGGACTTCAAGAGGTTTCTTTGTTTTAGCTAAATGAGGGAAGATTCTAATCCAAACTTGCCCACCACGTTTCATATAACGGTTCATAGCAATACGAGCTGCTTCGATTTGTCTTGAAGTAATCCAAGCACCTTCTAAAGCTTGTAATCCATATTCACCAAAAGAAACTTGAGTTCCACCTTTAGCTTTACCTTCATATTTGATTCTATGAGGTCTTCTATATTTAGTTCTCTTAGGCATCAACATGATTATTTATCCCCTTTCTTCTTTGCAGGAAGAATTTCTCCCTTACAAATCCAAACTTTTACTCCTAATTTTCCATAAGTTGTGTCAGCTTCAGCAGTCGCATAATCAATGTCAGCTCTTAATGTATGAAGAGGTACAACACCTTCAGAATAACCTTCAGTTCTTGCCATATCAGCACCACCTAAACGTCCTGAAACAGCTGTTTTGATTCCTTTAGCACCAGCTCTCATAGCAGCTTGAATAGCTCTTTTTTGAACTGTTCTAAATGAAGCACGGTTTTCTAATTGTTCAGCAATCTTGTTTGCTACAAGTTGAGCAACAACATCTGGATTTTTAATTTCAACGATATTGATAAACACTTGTTTACCATTAACCATTTTTGCAACTTCTTTTCTTAAAGCATCAACAGCTTCACCATCTTTTCCAATAACAACACCTGGACGAGATGTATGAACATAGATGCTTACACGATTTTTAGATCTTTCAATTTCAATGTTAGCGACATAAGCGCCTTTTAACTTTGCATATAAGAATTCACGAATTTTAATATCTTCATGTAATAATGAAGCAAAGTCTTTATCATTAGCGTACCATCTTGAATTCCAATTACGGTTAACACCAACACGTAATCCTACTGGACTTACTTTTTGACCCATACTTTGCCCTCCTATCTTTCAGCAACCACACAAGTGATGTGGCTTGTTCTTTTTAAAATTTGAGTTCCGCTTCCTTTTGCTCTTGCACGGAATCTTTTTAATGTAGGACCTTCATCCACATAAATTTCTTTGATGTATAATTTATCTTCTTCTGCACCTTCATTGAATACAGCGTTTTGTGCAGCAGATTTAACGACTTTAATGATTGCAGGAGTTGCACTTTTATTAACGAATTCTAAGATTCCAAGTGCTTCTTTTACTTGCTTCCCTCTTACCAAGTCAACAACTAATCTTGCTTTTTGAGGTGAAACACGAATCATTTTAGCTTGAGCTCTTGCTTCCATGTTTATTTTCTCCTCTCTTTCTATTTACCAGACTTTTTATCATCAGCATCATGACCATGATAAGTTCTTGTAGGAGCAAATTCTCCTAATTTATGTCCAACCATATCTTCAGTAACATATACTGGGATATGTTCTCTTCCGTTATAAACTGCGAACGTATGTTCAATAAATTGTGGGAAGATTGTAGAACGTCTTGACCATGTTTTAATGACTTCTTTTTTGTTAGCAGCATTTAATGCTTCTACTTTTTTCATTAAGTGTTCATCCACGAATGGACCTTTTTTTAAACTTCTTGCCATATTCTATAACCCTCCTTCTTATTTACCGTTACGACGACGTACGATTAATTTATTTGAAGCTTTTTTACTATCTCTAGTTTTAACTCCAAGAGCTTTTTTACCCCATGGAGTCATTGGTGCTTTACGACCGATTGAAGTTCTACCTTCACCACCACCATGAGGGTGATCATTAGGGTTCATAACAGAACCACGAACTGTAGGTCTAATACCTTTCCATCTATTACGACCAGCTTTACCAATGTTAACTAATCCATGATCTTCATTTCCAACAACACCAACTGTTGCTCTACAAACTGCTAAGAATTTTCTTACTTCACCAGAAGCTAATCTTACAGTTACATATTTTCCTTCTTTACCTAAGATTTGAGCAGACACACCTGCAGATCTAGCGATTTGTCCACCTTTTCCTGGATGCATTTCAATATTGTGGATAACTGTACCTTCAGGCATATTTCCCATTGGTAAGCTATTACCAACAATAATATCTGCATTTTCTCCAGAAACAATTTTCATTCCAACTTCTAATCCTTTAGGAGCTAAAATATATCTTTTTTCACCATCTACATAGTGAATTAATGCAATATTTGCAGATCTATTTGGATCATATTCAATTGTTGCAACTTTTCCAACAATATCATCTTTATTACGTTTAAAGTCAATAATACGATATAAACGTTTATGTCCACCACCATGATGACGAGTAGTGATGACACCTTGATTATTACGCCCACCAGTTTTTGATAAACGAACTGTTAATGATTTCTCAGGCTTATTTGTTGTAATTTCTTCATAAGTCAAAGATGTCATATTACGACGTCCATTAGTTGTAGGCTTATATACTTTAATAGGCATCTGATTTCCTCCTTATTTTTCTTATCTGGAATGGAGTTCATTCCAATAGTTCTTCCAATTATTCTTCACCGAATAAATTGATTGAATATCCTTCTTTTAATTTAACAATAGCTTTTCTTCTTCTTTTTGTTTTACCAACGTATCTACCCATTCTTTTTGTTTTAGGTTTCACATTCATAATGTTTACACTTTCAACTTTAACATCAAACATTTTTTCAACTGCAACTTTAACTTCAGTTTTATTAGCAGTTAAATCTACATCAAATGTATATTTGTTTTCGTTTTGTTGTAACAATAAAGATTTTTCAGTAAGTACTGGTTTCTTTAAAACATCTGTAATATGTGCCATTATGCCAATACCTCCTCAACAGCTTTGATAGCTCCTTCAGTCATTACTAACTTAGTGCTATCTAAGATATCATATACGTTAAGTCCTTTTGAATTAATAACTTTAACACCAGGAATATTTCTTGCTGATAAAGCTACGTTTTCATCAACTTCATCCATAACGATTAATGTTTTTCTGTCAGCTTCTAAGTTTTCTAACACTTTGATCATTGCTTTTGTCTTTGGAGCTTCCATAGCGATATTATCTAAAACAGTTAATTCACTATCAATCACTTTTTGACTTAAAGCAGATTTAAGTGCTAAACGTCTTACTTTTCTGTTCATTTTTAATTTATAGTTTCTATCTGGTGTAGGACCAAATACAACTCCTCCACCTCTCCATTGTGGAGCACGGATAGATCCTTGTCTTGCTCTACCTGTACCTTTTTGACGCCAAGGTTTCTTTCCTCCACCTTTAACTTCAGTACGGTTTTTCACTTTATGAGTCCCTTGTCTCCATGAAGCTCTTTGTAGTAAGACCATATCAAAGATTGCTTGGTTATTTGGTTCAATACCAAATACAGATTCATTTAATTCTGTATCTTTAACTTTTTGTCCTTCTTGATTATATACTGCAACTTTTAACATTAGTTTTCCTCCTTTCGCTTCATTATTCAGCAGTTTCCACTGCATCAGTAGTTTCTTCTACCACTGGACTTTCAGTTTCATATACAATTAAATCTTTAGCAGGATTAACTTTACCGTTTCCTTTTACTGCAGATTTAACAACAACTAAACCTTTTTTAGGACCTGGAATTGATCCACTAATTAATAATACATTGTTTTCAACATCAACAGCAACGATTTCCAAGTTTTGAACTGTTCTTGTTACATGTCCCATATGTCCTGGTAATTTTTTACCTGGAGCGATTCTGTTAGGAGCGATTGGCCCCATTGAACCAACGATTCTATGAGCACCAGAACCATGTCCCATTGGCCCTCTTTGTTGTCCATGTCTTTTTATAACACCTTGATAACCTTTACCTTTGCTAGTTCCTGTTACATCTACCACTTCACCAGCTACAAAGCTATCAACTTTAATTTCTTGACCAACTTCATAACTCATCATTTCGTCATAACGAAATTCTCTAATGAAGCGCTTAGGAGCTGTTTCAGCTTTTGCAACATGACCTTTATGAGCTTTTGTTGCTAATTTTTCTCTCTTGTCTTCAAAACCAACTTGGATAGCATCATATCCGTCAGTAGCAACTGTTTTCTTTTGTAAAACAACGTTTGGTGTTGCTTCTACAACTGTTACTGGGATTAATTTTCCATCAGTAGTGAACACTTGAGTCATTCCAATCTTACGACCTAAGATTCCTTTCATGAGTTACACCTTTACCTTTCCTTATAATTTAATTTCAATATCAACACCACTTGGTAATTCTAAACGAGTTAAAACATCAACTGTTTCTGGTGTTGGATTCACAATGTCAATTAGACGTTTGTGAGTTCTGATTTCAAATTGTTCACGAGAATCTTTATACTTGTGAACTGCTCTTAAAATTGTATAAACTTCTTTTTCAGTTGGTAGAGGTACAGGACCTACAACTTGTGCTCCTGACTTCTTCGCAGCTGATACAATTTTTTCAGCAGAAGTATCTAAGATTTTGTGATCAAATGATTTCAAACGAATTCTAATTTTGTTGTTTGCCATGACTTATTCCTCCTTCTTGCCAATTTATTGGCCTGCTCGATGCGAATTCCCTGAATACGTCCTCCGCTCATGACAACGGCTATCAGCGTTTCAGCAACCTCGCACTTCTTCGCATTCACAACAAATGCATTTTACACTAAATAGCGCATTAAATCAAGTCTTTTTGCTAATCTTTTAAAAATTTTTAATCTATTTTGAAGAAATTAAAAGGTTAGTAATTTTATTATAAATATTGCTATTTCCCTAATAAAAATCTTCAATTGATTAAGAGAAAATCCAAACACAATATATCTTTTATACAAGTTAAATGGATACTCATAAGGTTAATATATGAAATAACAGAAAGACTTTTCAGAAAAATCATTCATCATGCATGATTTTTTCTTTTTCATAGAATCCAATAAACTTAATTTATTAAGATTATTGGACCATAGATATGATTGCT